>JAFQKO010000055.1 GCA_017396865.1 Clostridia bacterium
CTGTTGCGTTTCCCGCAGATAAGCGCGGCAAGTCCGCTCGCATTCGCCGACTCTGCAAAAGCCGACCGCCAGCTTGCACCCTTGGCTATCCACCGTTACCGTTCCCTTTTCGATCGAAAGGGTGGCGAGATTGAAATCGGCGTTTTCCGAAATGATCACGACCGCCTCGCCACTCTGCAGATCCTCCAAAAAGAAGAGATCACCCTGCATTGCGCGGTATAAATTCCGTGCAAAAAGATGCTGCTCGTTCACCGCCGTCAAAGTATCGTTATCATCGGTGAAGGCATTGAGCTTGATGCTTTTGGCAACCCAATGCTCCCCCTCCAGCGTAAACAGCACACCGCCGTCCGCAACGGCGAAAGGCTTTTCTTTCGTTATTTTATGTAATTCTTTAAAATTCTTCATCATTTTTCTCCGTTTTATCCGTGAAAATCGGGTCGACCCTCAAAGGTTACCGCATAAAGCTTGGCACCGTTCAACCGAAAGGCGAAGCGGATCCGCTTGCCGCAAAGCGGCTCGGTATCAAAGGGCAACGGAGCGTCTACCTGCTCCGTTCCCGCAAAGGGAGCGGCATCTGCAAAATCAAAGCCCGCAAGCGGAGTGCCGTCGGCCTCCAAAATTGCCGCCGCAAGCTGCCCCTCCTTGGCATCGTAATTCAGCCGTATCGGCCCGCCCTCATAAATAAACGGCTTGGTATAAACGATACTCTCCGCGCGATCGCCGCCAAGGGCACAAAAGCCGTCCTTGCGGATGGCATAAAACACCGTAACGGCAAACTTATCATCCCCGTATGCGGCGCCGTGGTCGATATTGGTCGCACCGCCGCAAAGGATATAGCGGTCGCCCTGCTCAACCATGTTCAGCAGCCAAAGCTGGCTGCAGCCGTATTCCGGCGGAGCGGGCCGCCGACAAAGGGGCGCAAGCCCCGTCGGGGTAAAGCAATCGCCGTCGTAGCTATACAGCAGATCGTTTTCCATCTGCCCGCCCATATCGGTGAAATCGGGATGATCCAGATCGGTGATAAACCGCCACAAAATCCCGTAGAATACCCCCTCCAGCCGACTGACCCCCAGCGCATAATACTGGGTGCCGAATTTTCCGTCGGAGGTGGGATGCAGCAGCAGGCGGGGCTTGCTCCATTCCTTACCGTCCTTGGAGCGGATCACCGCCACCCGCCGATCCATAACGGTGCAACGAGTGGTTGCAACGTACTCCTCGGTGTGGGGATTATAATACACGCTGTTATAGGTATCCTTGTAGTCCGAGCCTTGGCAGGTCGGGTCGATCCGTTCCAAATCGGTAAAGGTAAGCCCATCGGCAGAAAAGGCGCGGCAGAAATACCGCTTTTTCTTATCCTCCGCATAGGCATTGCCCACCATCAGATACCGCCGCTCGGCGGGCGCATCCAAATGCAGCAAAACAGAGCAGCCGTGGATGCCGTGGTGCTCCTGCGGCAAAATAACCTCCCGCTGTATCGCCTGCCCGCCCAGCAGGGCCTCTGCCGAATCCGCCTCATACAGCTTCAGCATCCGCGCCTCGGTGCCGAGCCCGGGGATGGGCGCTTCATAATAGAGGCGATATTTCCCCACCGTCGGATCATAAAAATAGGAGGTATAAAGCTGGAGCTGATCGGTTCCGTCGCGGAACTCGCCCAGCTTTTCGGGGCGAAAATACCGCCGCTCAACGTTCGGGCGCGCCGCCACGTAATGATCGTCAAAAAACAAAAGCTTCATCATCTTGCTCCTCTTTTTCCATGCTCCGTCAAGCAGGATAATTTGTCTATATTCTATACTCAAAAAGTCGGATTTTCAAGTAATATTCAAGACTCTTTTAAAGGCAAATGTCTTATTTTTTGAGTCGATGGAAGCAAAATCCTCACCGTTCGTTCCATCCGTATATTTTGATCAGCGTCCGATAAGGGTAAGGGTAGGCCGCGGCGGGGAAATCCTTGAGATTTGCAGTATTGGAGCAGATCAGATAGTCCACCGTATTGCCCGCCTCATCGGTCAGCAGGCGGGTGATGACGGTGGAATGGTGGGTATTTTCCTCCACGCCCATCTGCAAAATATCCCCCGCCTCCCCGCTGAAATAGGGCGGGTCTACCGCGGCGGCAAGCCCGTATCCGCTGTTTGCGGCGGCATAATCGCGGAAGAACCGCACCGCCGTCCAGGAGGCGGTGCGCCCCTCCGAGGTATCCATAAAATCCTCATACCGCGTGCTGTACCACTGCGCATTCCCCTCATAATCCATGGGGATGCCGCCCTCCAAAAGGCATTGGGAGGCGTAGTTCTGGCAGTTGCCGCCCCGCTCGGAAAAATCCGCCCAGGCACCGTTGCGCAGCCTCCAGAACCGCTCGGCATAGGCTGCGGCCGCCGCCCGATCATAGGGATGATCGCATTCCACGGCAGGTGCCTCGCCCGCAGAGCGAGCGGCAAAGATCGCCGCCAGCTTTTCGGTTTCGGCCGCAATGGGAAGGGCTTCGGCCTCGGCCCAATGCTCCCTGCAAATCTCCTGCAGGCTATCGATATGTTCTGTGATGTACCACTCACCCTGATGCACACCGAGGGTAAATTGATGCCAGGAATCATAGCGCTCGGAGGTGATCTCCTGCCAGGCGGTAAAGATCTGCTTGCTATCCTCCCGCACCGTAACGGTCACCTGCTCCGAAGCCGCTTCCACCGCCATGATGCGGGCGGTATAGCTCCACTCGGCAAGCGAAAGATCCTGCGGCTGCAGCCTGCGCTGCTCCACCGTATAAGTGAGCATCGCCTCGCTCCAAGCCAGCGCCTCCTTTGCATCCGCTCGAAACAGCTCTGCCAAGGAGCGCGGCTGCAGCACCGCCAACGATTCGTAATATAGATCCAGATATCCCGCAATCAACTGCCGCTGGCGCAGGGTAAGCTGCGTGGCCGCGGCAGAATCCCGAACCACGCCGAAGCCGTATTCTGTTTGATAAAGATGGGGGTCTCCCGCCACGGAATACTCCCCCGGCACCCCTGTTTTTACGGGGCGCTCCCCGCCACACCCGCTCAAAAGCAATGCAAGCAGCGCCAACAGGGCAATGATTCGTTTCAACATAGTTCCGTTCCATTCTTGTTTTTTCTTCATTATAACATAAAAACCGCCCAATGGGCGGTTTTTTATGAATTATTTTAAGAGCTCCCAAACCTTATTGGCATAAGCCACGGGATCGGCAATGGGCAAGCCCTCCATCAGCAGAGCCTGATCAAACAAAACCGAGGCGAGGGTTTTGAGCTCCTCATCCTCTGCCGCCTGCAGGCGGGCAAAGAGGGCATGGTTGGTATTGATCTCCAAAACCTTTTCCGCCTTGGCATTCTGCCCGTCGGGACCGGCAGAGAGCACCTTTTCCATCTCGATGGAGATGGCGCCGCGGGTGGAAAGGCAGGCGGGATGGCTGACCAAGCGGGTGGAGGCCTTTACGTCGGCCACCTGATCGCCCAGCGCCTCCTTGATCTTCTTCATCAGATCGCCATGCTCCTCCGAAACGGTCTCCTCGGCCTCAAAGCCGAGATCGGCATCGGTGATGTTTTTGAATTCCTTTTCGGCGTAGGTCTGCAGCATCTTAACGGCAAATTCGTCCACGTCCTCGGTGAAATACAGCAGCTCGAAGCCCTTGGCCAAAACACCCTCGGCTGCGGGCATGGAGCGGATCTTTTCCTTGGTCTCGCCGGTACCGTAGTAGATATACTTCTGATCCTCGGGCATCCGATCAACGTATTCCTTCAGGGTGGTATAGCTTTCATCCTTGGAGGAGCGGAAAAGGATCAGATCCTGCAAGGTATCTTTATTCATACCCCAATCGGTATAAAGCCCGTATTTGAGGGTACGGCCGAAGGCCTCAAAGAACTTCACATAGTCCTCGCGGTTCTTTTCGCAGAGGGCGGTCAACTCCTTTTGGATGGTCTTGGTGAGGTTTTTGGAGATCGCCTTGAGCTGATGATCCTGCTGCAGCAGCTCACGGGAGATGTTCAGCGAAAGATCGGCAGAATCCACCAAGCCCTGCATAAAGCCAAAATAGTCGGGCAGCAGATCGGCGCATTTTTCCATGATCATCACACCGTTGGAATAGAGCGCCAAGCCCTTTTTGAAGTCCTTGGTGTAGAAATCGTAGGGCGCAGTCCCCGGCACGTACATCAGCGCCGTATAGGTCAGCGTACCCTCCACGTTGTTGTGGATCACCTTCACCGGCTCATCATAGCCGTAGCGCTGGCTGTGGTAAAAGCTGTTGTAGTCCTCCTTGGAGAGCTCCTTCTTGGATTTCTTCCAAAGGGGTACGCGGCTGTTGAGGGTGGTCAGCTCGGTATACTGCTCGTATTCGTCGCTGTCCTCCTTCTTGCGGGATTTCTGCATCTCCATGGTGATGGGATATTTAATGAAGTCGGAATACTTCTTGACCAGCTCGGAAATGCGATACTGCTCCAAAAATTCATCGTAGGAATCGGTCTCGGTATTCTCCTTGATATGCAGGGTGATCACCGAGCCCGCCTCGGCCGTCTCGGCCTCGGTAACGGTATATCCGTCGCTGCCCGTGGAGGTCCACTTCCCGGCGGTGTCCTCTCCCTCC
>JAFQKO010000056.1 GCA_017396865.1 Clostridia bacterium
AAGGAGGAACACATCATGAAAAAAGTAGCGATTATGATGGGTAGCGACAGCGATCTGCCGATCGTTCAGAAGGCGATGGATACCCTCGCATCCTTCGGTGTGCCCTATGAGGCGCATGTTTACTCTGCCCACAGAACCCCCGAGCAGGCCCAGGACTTCAGCCAAAATGCCCGCGCCAACGGCTTTGGTGCGATCATCTGCGCTGCAGGCATGGCGGCCCACCTTGCAGGTGCGGTTGCGGCCAATACCACCCTGCCCGTGATCGGAATTCCCATCCAATCGAAGATGTTAGGCGGCATGGACGCCCTTTTGTCAACCGTTATGATGCCCTCCGGTATTCCCGTGGCCACCGTTGCGATCGATGGGGCAGCCAATGCCGCCTTGCTTTCTGTTCAGATCCTTGCAGTTGAGGATGCGGAGCTTGCTGCAAAACTGGATGAAAAACGTAAGGCCGATGCTGCGGCTGTGTTGGCCAAGGATGCCAATTTAAATGCATAAATTATTTTAAAGGAGATATAAAAATGAAACTTGTTTACACCGGAAAAACCAAAAACGTATTTGCTCTTGATAACGGCAATTATTTGCTGAAGTTTAAGGATGATTGCACCGGCAAGGACGGTGTGTTCGATCCCGGCGAAAATTCCGTCGGCCTCACCATCGACGGTGTTGGTGACGTGAACCTGCGGATGTCCATCTATTTCTTTGAGAAGGTCAATGCCGCCGGCATTAAGACCCACTACGTAAACGCTTCTCTCGCCGATACCACCATGGAGGTTCTGCCCGCTAAGGTGTTTGGTCACGGTCTGGAGGTTATCTGCCGTCATAAGGCTGTCGGGAGCTTCATCCGTCGCTACGGTGATTATATCGAAGAGGGTGCCGATCTGCCTGCATACGTTGAGATGACCTTTAAGGATGATGCCAAGGGCGATCCCTTGGTAACCAAGGATGCTTTGGTTGCACTGGGTGTAATGACCGACGAGCAGTATGAGGATATGAAGCTGATGACCCAGAAGATCACCCAAATCGTCGCCGACGATCTGAAGGAAAAGGGTCTTGTTCTCTATGATATTAAGTTCGAGTTCGGTTATGATCCCGACGGTAATGTTATGCTGATCGATGAGATCGCCTCCGGCAACATGCGTGTTTATAAGGACGGCGCGTATATCGATCCGATGACCTTGAGTGAACTGTTTTTTGCATAATCAATAAGGAGGATCCATGGGAGGATTTTTTGGAATCACCTCAAAAAATGAGTGTTTGTCCGACGTTTTTTTCGGGGTCGACTATCACTCTCATTTAGGTACCCGCCGTGCGGGCATCGCCGTATACGATAAGGAGATCGGTCTCCAGCGGCAGATTCATGGTATTGAGCATGCGCCGTTCCGTTCCCGCTTCGAGCACGTTCTGCAGGAGATGCAAGGCAGTTCTGCCATCGGCTGTATCAGCGATTTTGAGCCTCAGCCGTTGCTGATACGCTCCCGCCATGGCACCTTTGCCATCTGCTATGTCGGCAGAGTTAATAATGTAGACGCGTTGGTGGACGAGTATCTGATCTGCGACGGTGGCCATTTCGATGCCATGACAGGCGGTAGGGTTAACTCCACGGAGCTGATCGCATCGCTGATTGCGCAGAAGGAGGATATTGTATCGGGGATTCAGTTCGTTCAATCGGTTATTGATGGTTCTGCCAATATCTTAATTCTGCAAAATGACGGCACTTTGATTGCTGCTCGCGATAAGCTGGGCAGATTGCCCGTTATCATCGCCAAAGGAGAGTCGGGGCACTGTGTGACCTTTGAATCCTTTGCTGCCCAAAAGCTCGGCTTTGATCCGTTTTATGAACTGGGGCCCGGTGAGATCGTTCGCCTCTCTGCCGAAAGCATGGAGCAGCTTGCTGCTCCCGGCAAGAAAAAGAAGATCTGCGCCTTCCTTTGGAGCTACTACGGCTATCCGACCTCAACCTATGAGGGGGTCAACGTAGAGGCGATGCGCTACCGTAACGGTGCCCTGATGGCCGAGCGTGACCATGAGAACGGCGTTGCCGCCGATCTGGATTACGTTTGTGGTATGCCCGATTCGGGAATCCCACACGCTATCGGATACGCCAACCAAAGCGCTGTTCCCTATGCCCGTGCGTTTATTAAATATACCCCGACCTGGAGCCGCAGCTTTACGCCGATCAAGCAAAGTGATCGCGACCGCGTGGCGAAAATGAAGCAGATACCGGTTCATGAGCTGATCACCGATAAGAAGCTGCTGTTTGTAGATGATTCCATCGTCCGCGGCACGCAGATCCGTGAAACAGTTGATTTTCTGTATGAAAACGGTGCCAAGGAAGTGCATATGCGCTCTGCCTGCCCGCCGATCATGTTCGGCTGTAAGTTTCATAATTTTTCCCGTTCTACCTCCGATATGGATCTGATCGCCCGTCGGGTGATTTTAGAACTGGAGGGAGAAGAGGGCTTTAACCATATTGATGAATATGCCGACGTTAAAACCGAGCGCGGCAGAAAGCTGCGTATCGCTTTGAGTGATCGGTTTGACTTCGCATCGTTGGAATTCCAATCTCTTGAAAATATTATAAAGGCAATCGGTCTGCCGGAGTGTGAGCTCTGTACCTATTGCTGGAACGGAAAGGAATAAGAAAGAATGAATAACTCGAAATCCGAAAGCTATGCAGCAGCCGGTGTGGATATCACCGCGGGATATAAAGCCGTAGAATTGATGAAGAGCCACGTTGCCCGCACAAAAACCGCAGGCGCCGATATTGATATCGGCGGCTTCGGCGGCCTTTTTATGCCCGACCTCGCGGGGATGAAAAAGCCCGTTCTGGTCAGCGGTACCGACGGTGTCGGCACCAAGCTGAAGATGGCCTTTTTGATGGATAAGCATGATACCGTCGGTATTGACTGCGTAGCCATGTGCGTCAACGATGTCATCTGCTGCGGTGCAAAGCCTCTGTTTTTCCTGGACTATATTGCCTGCGGTAAGAACTTCCCCGAGAAGATCGCCCGGATCGTATCGGGCGTTGCCGAGGGCTGCGTGCAGAGCGGCGCTGCTCTGATCGGTGGCGAGACGGCCGAGATGCCCGGCTTCTATCCCATCGACGAATATGATCTGGCAGGCTTTGCTGTCGGTATCGTGGATGCCGAAAAGGTGATCGATAATAAATCCATGAAGCCCGGCGATGTGGTGATCGCATTGCCCTCCAGCGGTGTTCATTCCAATGGCTTCTCCCTCGTTCGTAAGGTGTTCGACGTGGAGAATACCGATATCAAGGCTCCTGTTGCCGAGCTGGGCGGGAAGTCTGTGGGTGAGACGCTGTTGACCCCCACCAAGATCTATGTAAAGCCCATGGTCGCTCTGTTTGAGCAGGTCAAGGTCAAGGGTGTTTCCCATATCACGGGCGGCGGCTTCTATGAGAATATTCCCAGAAGCATTCCCGACGGTCTGGGCGCAAAGATCGATAAGAGCGCCGTTCGCGTTCTGCCCATCTTTGAGCTGTTGGCCAAGGTTGGCAATATTCCCGAGCGGGATATGTTCAATACCTTTAATATGGGTGTCGGCATGAGCGTTGTGGTTGCCCCCGAGGATGCCGACCGTGCCTTGGAGATCCTCAAGGCAAACGGTGAGGATGCCTATGTGATCGGCTCGATCATCGAGTCTGATGAGAAGATCATTTTGGAGTAAGACCATGGCGAAAACAAAGATTGCTGTATTGGTCTCGGGCGGTGGTACCAACCTGCAGGCGCTGATCGACAGCGTGGGGAAGGGGATCCTCAAAAGCGGCGAGCTGGCGCTCGTCCTTTCGGGCAACCGCGAGGCCTTTGCCCTTGAGCGGGCAAAAAAAGCAGGGATCCCAACC
This sequence comes from Clostridia bacterium, assembly GCA_017396865.1. Next base: position 3,866 of record JAFQKO010000056.1, read on the forward strand.
GCTGTTGTGGTAAAAAAGGAATGCGCCGATCAGGCGGATTTTGAGCAGAAGATGAAAGCCATCCTGAAAGAACACGGTATTGAGCTGATCGTGCTGGCGGGCTTTATGAATATCCTCTCTGCCGACTTCACCAACGACTACCCCGAGCGTATTATAAATGTCCACCCCTCGCTGATCCCTTCCTTCTGCGGAAAGGGCTTTTACGGACTGCGTGTCCATGAAGCGGCGCTTTCTTATGGTGTGAAGGTCACCGGCGCAACCGTTCATTTCGTTAACGAAATTCCGGACGGCGGCCGGATCATCGCCCAAAAGGCGGTGGAGATCCAAGAGGGCGATACCCCCGAAATTCTGCAAAAACGGGTGATGGAGCAGGCAGAGTGGATCCTGCTTCCTCAAGCCGTTGAAAAAGTAAGCTGTGAATTAAAGGAGAAATAAGCATGAATATTTATGAGATCAAGCCCATCGGTGAGCGTATCGAGGGTAATAGCTATGTCGGCCGCGGCATTGTGATCGGTAAAACTGCCGATGGCAAAAAGGCTGCTACCGCCTATTTCATTATGGGCAGAAGCGAGAATAGCCGCAACCGTATCTTTACCAATAAAGAGGGTACCGTTTATACCGAGCCCTTCGATCCTTCTAAGGTTGAGGATCCCTCGCTGATCATCTATGCCGCTCTGCGTCAATATGAGAATAAGCTGATCGTTACCAACGGCGATCAGACTGATACGATTTATGAGGGTCTTAAGAAGGGCGAAAGCTTTGCCACCGCCCTGACTACCCGTGAATTTGAGCCTGATGCTCCGAACTGGACTCCTCGTATCAGCGGCATGATCACCTTCGGTGCTGAGGATTTTACCTATGAAATGAGCATTCTGAAGAGCGCTGATGCTGAGGGTTCTGCTTGCAACCGCTATCATTTCGCTTATCCCGCGCTGAACGGTCTGGGCCATTTCATCCATACCTACGTATGTGACGGCAACCCCATTCCCACCTTCCAGGGCGAACCTGAGCGGGTGGCCATTCCCGATGATATCGATGTGTTTACCAATGATATCTGGGATCATCTGGATTCCGATAATAAGATCTCTCTGTTTGTTTGCTATACCGATCTGGCAAGCGGTGAGCAGGAGACCCGCCTCATCAATAAAAACTGCTGAAAGGACGGACAGAACCATGAAAGAATTTGAATTGAAATACGGCTGTAACCCTAATCAGAAGCCCTCTAAGATTTATATGAATAACGGTGCCGAGCTGCCCATTAAGATCCTGAGCGGTCGTCCCGGCTATATCAACTTTCTGGATGCCTTCAACTCCTGGCAGTTGGTTAAGGAGATCAAGGACGCGCTGGGTATGCCCGCCGCCACCTCCTTTAAGCACGTCAGCCCCACCTCCGCTGCTGTCGGTACTCCGCTGCCCGAAAAGCTGAAGAAGGCCTGCTTTGTGGATGATATCGAGGGGCTTGATGAATCTCCCTTGGCCTGCGCCTATGCAAGAGCCCGCGGTACCGACCGCATGAGCTCCTTCGGCGATTGGATCGCCCTTTCCGATGTCTGCGACGTCACCACCGCAACCCTCATTAAGCGTGAGGTTTCCGACGGTATCATCGCTCCCGGCTATACCCCCGAGGCGCTGGAGATCTTGAAGTCCAAGCGCAAGGGTAATTATAATATCGTTGAAATTGATCCCAACTATCGCCCCGAGCCTCAGGAAACCAAGCAGGTCTTTGGCATCACCTTTGAGCAGGGGAGAAATGAATTCAAGATCAATAACGAACTGCTTGCTAATCTCGTTACCGAGAATAAGAACCTCCCCGAGGAAGCCAAGCGCGATCTGATCATTGCGCTGATCACCCTGAAGTATACCCAATCCAACTCCGTTTGCTATGCCGTTGATGGTCAGGCTATCGGTGTCGGTGCAGGTCAGCAGTCCAGAATTCATTGCACCCGCCTTGCAGGCAATAAGGCCGACGTTTGGCATCTGCGCCAGCATGATAAGGTGCTGAATCTGCCCTTTAAGGATACCCTCGGCAGACCCGACCGCGATAACGTTATTGATAGCTATATCAATAAGAATGAAGAGGACGTCTGTGCAGACGGCATCTGGCAAAAGTATTTCACCGAGCAACCCGCTCCCTTCACCCGTGAAGAGATGGATGCTTATTTGGCGACCATCAGCGGTGTTTCGGTCGGCAGCGATGCCTTCTTCCCGTTCGATGATAATATCGAGCGCGCCAAGAAGAGCGGCGTTTCCTATATCGCCGAGCCCGGCGGCTCCATCCGCGATGATATCGTGATTGATTGCTGTAATAAATACGGCATTGCCATGGCCTTCACCGGCATGCGCCTGTTCCACCATTGATAGTCGGAACCCCATGCTGCGGCTTGCAAAAGCAAGCCGCGGCGGGTGGTTCCTTTCGTCGTTTTTTGAAATATAAATTAGGAGTTATAAAACATGAAAATATTGGTAGTCGGCGGCGGTGGCCGCGAGCATGCCATTATCAAAAAGTTGAAAGAGAATAAAGAGGTGGAGCAGATCTTTGCTTGCCCGGGAAACGGCGGTATGGCAGGGGATGCTACTCTTGTTCCCATCGGCGCAAAAGAAATTGAAAAAATTGTCGAATTCGCCGTTTCTGAAAAGATCGACTACGCCGTGGTTGCTCCCGATGATCCGCTGGTGTTGGGCGCCGTGGATGCCCTTAACGCAGCGGGGATTCCTTGCTTCGGCCCCAAAGCCAATGCCGCGATTATTGAGGGCAGTAAGGTCTTTTCTAAAAACCTGATGAAAAAATACGGCATCCCCACTGCCCAATATGAGGTCTTTGAAAATTCTGCGGATGCTCTTAAATATTTGGAAACCGCTCCGATTCCTACCGTTATTAAGGCCGACGGTCTGGCGTTGGGCAAGGGTGTTATCATTGCTGAGACTCGCGAAGACGCCAAAGCAGCCGTTCGCTCCATGATGGAGGAGGGGATGTTTGGTGCCAGCGGAAGCCGTGTTGTGATCGAGGAATTTTTAACCGGCCCCGAGGTTTCCGTCTTGTCCTTTACCGACGGTGAAACCGTCGTTCCCATGATTTCTTCCATGGATCATAAGCGTGCCTTGGACGGCGATCAGGGGCTCAATACCGGCGGTATGGGCACCGTAGCGCCCAACCCTTATTATACCGATAAAGTTGCTGCCGAATGTATGGAAACCATCTTTCTGCCGACCATTAAGGCAATGAAGGCAGAAGGTCGCCCCTTTAAGGGCTGCCTCTATTTCGGCTTGATGCTCACCCCCAACGGTCCCAAGGTCATTGAATATAACTGCCGTTTCGGTGATCCCGAAACGCAGGTGGTTTTACCTCTGCTGGAAAGCGATCTGCTGACCGTTATGATGGCCACCACAAACGGCACCTTAAAGGATACCGAGGTGAAATTTGCCGATCGTCACGCCTGCTGTGTCGTGATGGCCTCTGAGGGCTATCCCGGTAAGTATACGACCGGCCATGAGCTGAAGATCCCCGCCGCCATCGCCGATTCTGTCTTTGTTGCAGGGGCTAAATTGGATGGGGAGACTCTTGTTACCGCAGGTGGCCGTGTTTTGGGCGCAACCGCCGTTGCCGATACGCTGGAAAAAGCGATCGAAGCTGCCTATGTAAATGTAAAGCAAATTTCCTTTGCAAATGCATTTTATCGCAAAGATATCGGTCAAAGAGCCTTGAAAGGAGAAAATAAGTAATGGTTTATCGTATTTACGTTGAAAAAAAGCCCGCTCTCGCCAATGAGGCAAGAGATCTGCTCAGCGAGGTTCGCAATATTCTGCAGATCAAGTCGCTCAATAAGGTGAGAATTATCAACCGTTATGATGTTGAGAATATTGAAAAGGAGCTGTTCGACTATGCGGTCGGCACCGTCTTTTCTGAGCCTCAGCTCGATATCGCAACGGCTGAATTTGATGGGGAAGGTGCGGTCGTTTTTGGGGTTGAGCCCCAGCCCGGTCAGTTTGATCAGCGCGCCGATTCCGCCGCCCAATGTATTCAGATCATCTCTCAGGGTGAGCGCCCCGCTGTTAAACGGCCAAGGTCTATCTGCTGTATGGCGATATGACCGCCGAGGAGATCGCCGCTATCAAAAAGAGCGTGATTAACCCCGTTGAGTGTCGCGAGGCAAGCTTGGAGCTTCCTGCCACCCTCAAGACCGATTATGATATTCCCGAAACCGTTGATACTCTGGATGGATTTTTGAAGCTGGATGAAAAAGGATTGGCCGATTTTGTCAATCAGTATGGTCTTGCCATGGATTGTGATGATATCGCCTTTTGTCAGGCCTATTTCCAAAAGGAAGGCCGTGATCCCACCATTACGGAGATCCGTATGATCGATACCTATTGGTCGGATCATTGCCGTCATACCACCTTCCTGACCACCATTGATAACGTTACCTTTGAGGATGAACTGTTACAGCGTGCCTACGACGACTATATTGCTACCCGTAAGGAGCTGGGCAGAACCAAGCCCATCAACTTGATGGATATCGGCACCTTGGCCGCCAAGTATCTCAAAAAGATCGGCAAACTGGATAAGCTGGACGAGTCGGAAGAGATCAATGCCTGCACCGTTAAGATCGAGGTAGAAGCTGATGGCAAAAAAGAGCCTTGGCTGCTCCTCTTTAAGAACGAGACCCATAACCACCCCACCGAGATCGAGCCCTTCGGCGGCGCCGCTACCTGTATCGGCGGTGCGATCCGCGACCCCTTGTCCGGTCGTTCCTATGTTTACGGTGCCATGCGTGTGACCGGTGCAGCCGATCCCTTGAAGCCCATCAATGAAACGATGGCGGGTAAGTTGCCCCAGCGTAAGATCGTTACCACCGCAGCTGCAGGGTATTCCTCCTATGGTAATCAGATCGGTCTGGCAACCGGTATCGTTGATGAATTGTATCACGATGGTTATGCCGCCAAGCGTATGGAGATCGGTGCTGTTGTCGGTGCCGTTCCTGCCGAGAACGTTCGCCGCGAGTGCCCTGCCCCCGGCGATGTGGTCATCCTACTGGGTGGCCGTACCGGCCGTGACGGTTGCGGCGGTGCAACCGGCTCCTCCAAATCCCATACCCTTGATTCGCTGGAATCCTGCGGCGCAGAAGTGCAGAAGGGTAATGCCCCCGAAGAGCGTAAGCTCCAGCGCCTCTTCCGCAATAAGGAAGCCTGCCTGATGATCAAGCGCTGTAATGACTTCGGCGCAGGCGGTGTTTCCGTTGCCATCGGCGAGCTGGCCGATGGCCTTAAGATCGACCTCAATGCTGTTCCCAAGAAGTATGACGGTCTGGACGGCACCGAGCTTGCCATCTCCGAATCTCAGGAGCGTATGGCAGTCGTGGTCGAGCCCGAAAACGTCGAGCGCTTTATCGCCTTGGCCGATTCCGAAAATCTGGAAGCAACCGTTGTTGCCACCGTTCAGGCCGATCCCCGCTTGGTGATGACCTGGAACGATAAGGTGATCGTCGATATCAGCCGCGAGTTTTTGAATTCTAACGGCGCTGAAAAGCATATTGATATTACCCCCGCAAAGCCTGCCTGCTATAAGAAGGCGGTAGGGGAGAACTTTACCAAGGAACTGACCGCTCTGGCGGGCGACCTGAACGTTTGCTCCAAGCGCGGCCTTTCCGAGCGCTTCGATTCCACCATCGGCGCAGGCGGCGTTCTGATGCCCTTCGGCGGAAAGAATCAGCAGACCCCCGTTCAGGCGATGGTTCAGCTGGTTTCGATGGAAGAAAAGCATACCGACGATTGCTCTCTGATGGCTTGGGGCTATAACCCCTACGTCACCGAAAAGAGCCCCTACCACGGCGCATATCTGGCCGTTGTGGAATCGGTTGCCAAGCTGATCGCCACCGGCGCTAAGTTTGAAGACGTTTACCTCACCTTCCAGGAGTATTTTGAGCGTCCCGGCAAGGATGGCAAGCGCTGGGGCAAGCCCTTGGCTGCTCTGTTGGGTGCCTTTGAAGCCCAAAAAGAATTGGGTATTGCCGCCATCGGCGGTAAGGACTCCATGAGCGGTACCTTTGAGGATCTTGACGTTCCTCCCACCCTCGTGTCCTTCGCCGTCACCACCGGTAAGACCCATGAAATTAAGGCGAACTACTTTAAGAAGGCGGGAAATCAAGTTGTTTTGATCGCCCCCGAATATAACGCCGATCATCTGCCCGATACCAAGTCCCTGCTGGCTGTGTTCGATCAAGTCTATGCGCTGCTGCAGAGCGGCAAGGCTGTTACCGCCTATACTCCCGGCTTTGGCGGTATCGCAGAGGCCGTTATGAAGATGAGCTTCGGCGAGGGCCTTGGCTTTAAGTTTGATCAGGCTCTTTCGATGGACGAGCTGTTCGGCTATTGCTACGGCGGCTTCCTGCTGGAGGTCACCGAGCCGATTGAGGGTGCGAAAATTGTCGGTGAAATTACCGCCGAGCCCACCTTTACCTATGGGGATGAACGGGTTGCGCTGGATGCCCTGCAGAAGATCTATGAGGATAAGCTGGAGAGCGTCTATAGCTGCAATATCACCCATGCCGATCAGCCGATGGAGACCTTCTCCTATGCGGCTAAAGAACGCGTAGCCCCTGCAATTAAGGTAGCTAAGCCCAAGGTGCTGATTCCCGTATTCCCGGGCACCAACTGCGAATTTGATAGTGCTCGCGCTATGCGCGATGCAGGCGCAGATGCCCGCATTCTGGTGATCAATAACCGCTCTGCCGAGGGTATTTCCCGCAGCGTAGAGCAGTTCGCCGAAGAGCTCAAAACTGCCCAGATGATCTTTGTACCCGGTGGCTTCTCCGGTGGCGACGAGCCCGATGGTTCCGGTAAGTTTATTACAGCTTTCTTCCGTAACGCTGCCGTGAAGGAGCAGGTCACCGAGCTGCTTGAAAACCGCGATGGCCTGATGCTGGGTATCTGCAACGGCTTCCAGGCTCTCATTAAGTTGGGTCTGGTGCCCTACGGTAAGATCATCGATACCGATGAAAATTGCCCCACCCTGACCTTTAATACCATCGCCCGCCACCAGTCTCGCTTGGTGCGCACCCGCATCGCCTCCAATAAATCTCCTTGGCTTGCGGCCACCAATGTTGGCGACGTTTATACCGTTCCCATCTCCCACGGTGAGGGTCGTTTCCTTGCCGATGAGGCGCTGATCCGTCAACTGGCAGAGAACGGTCAGATTGCTACCCAGTACGTCGATTTCGATGGCAATGCCACCTCCGACATTCTCTTTAACCCCAATGATTCCTGCTTCGCCATCGAGGGTATCACCTCGCCCGACGGCCGCGTCTTTGGTAAGATGGGCCATTCCGAACGTATCGGTAAGCATCTCTATAAGAACGTGATCGGCGAATATGATATGCAGATGTTCCGTTCTGCTGTCGAGTATTTTAAGAAATAAGGAGAGTTCAAAATGGCTTATTTAAGTGATATTGAAATTGCCCAGCAATGCGAAATGAAGCATATTTCCGAGATTGCCAAAACCGCTCAAGTCCCCGAGGACTATCTGGAGTATTACGGCAAATATAAAGCAAAGATCGACCTTTCTCTGCTGAAGGCCGATCGTAAGAACGGTAAATTGATTCTGGTAACGGCCATTACCCCCACCCCTGCGGGTGAGGGTAAGACCACCACCACCATCGGCCTTGCCGACGGTCTTCGCCGTATCGGTAAGAACGTAACCGTTGCCCTGCGTGAGCCCTCCCTCGGCCCTGTGTTCGGTATCAAGGGCGGCGCGGCAGGCGGCGGCTATGCGCAGGTCGTTCCCATGGAGGATATCAACCTCCATTTCACCGGCGACTTCCATGCCATCGGCGCAGCCAATAACCTGCT
>JAFQKO010000057.1 GCA_017396865.1 Clostridia bacterium
ACCCACGGGACCCATTTATGGGTAGTAAGTAATAATTGCTCGGCTGGCAGGCCAATTAAAAGCGCACTTGTGCGCCGCCAGTAGTATTAGGGCTATGCCCGAAAATGAAATACCCCCCGTTATACGGGGGGATATTTATTAATTTGGCAGAAAAAGGGGACTGCGATCCCTCAGCCGCTGCGAAAGACCTGCTTTGCCAGACCGAGCAGGCCGATCAGGTTGGGGAGAGCCATCAGGGCGCAGAAGATATCGGCCAGATGCCAAACCACGTCGGCGGTGAGGAAGGCGCCGATCAGCAGCACCGCTAAAAAGCAGGCGCGAAACCAATAGACGCACCGCTTGCGGCAGGGCAGCAGATAGCGCAGGCTCTGCTCGCCGTAGTAGCTCCAGCCGATGATGGAGCAAAAGCCGAAAAAGAGCAGGCAGACCATGTAGAGGAAGGAGATCAGCGCCTGCGGCAGCGGTAGGCGAAGCAGCGCATGGAGGGTCAGCTCTGCGCCCGAGAGGTCGGGCTGCTGCCATACCCCTGTAAGCACCACCGCATACCCGGTCAGGGTACACATCACAACCGTATCCAAAAACGGCCCCAGCATGGAGATCAGCCCTTGCTTGGCGGGGCTGTCGGTGATGGCGGCGGCTGCCGCAATGGGGTCGGAGCCCATCCCTGCTTCGTTGGAGAAGATCCCCCGCCCCAATCCGTAGCGGATCGCCTTTTGAAAGGTGATGCCTGCCGCCCCGCCCAGCACCGCAGTGGGCGCAAAGGCCGAGCGCAGGATCAGCGAGGTGGCGAAGGGGATCAGCCGTGCGTGGGATGCGATCAGCCAAAGGCAGAGCAGGGTGTAGAGCCCCGCCATGAAGGGCACCAGCAGCGTCGCCACCGAAGCGATCCGCTTGATGCCCCCCGCCAGAACCAGCCCTACCAAAAGGGTAGTCAGCCCGCCTGCGATCAGGGTCGGTATGCCGAGCGTTCGGCCGAAAAGGGTGAGGGTGTGGTAGCCGTTGGGGTCGAAGAAGTCCTCGGCGGCGGTCACAATGCCGTTGATTTGGGAGGTGGTGCCCATGCTGATCAGGCAGGTGACCACGCAGGCAACGGCAAAAACCTTCGCCAGCAGCGGCCGCCCCAGCCCGCTCTCTAAATAGTAAAAGGGGCCGCCGATGTAGCTGTGATCTCGGCTGCGGCGGCGATAGCGCACCGCCAAATAGCCCTCTGCGTACTTGGTGGCCATCCCGAAAAAGGCCGCCACCTGCATCCAGAAAAGTGCCCCCGGCCCGCCCGCCGCCACAGCTGTGGCAACGCCGATGATGTTGCCTGTTCCCAAGGTGGCGGCCAAGGAGGTGCAGAGCGCCCCGAAGCCCGATACCTCGCCGTTGCCCTCTCCCTTTTGGAGCGCCGCCCGAAAGGCGGTCTTCAGCTTGCGTACCGAAAGCCAGCGGGTGCCGACCGTCAGGTAGATCCCCGTTCCCAATACCAATAGCAGCATCCACGGCCCCCAAAGCAGCCCCGCTGCCGTTTCTAAAAATCCCGCCATCCCAACCGCCCCTTTGCAGTAACTCTGTGTATATTTATATGCGGGCTATACTTTTTGTAATGCGAAAACTCCTTGTAAAAGCCGCTAAAACGTGATATAATAGAGTATCGACATTTTTTGCAGGATGGGGTTAGTTCAATGGCCATATTAAAGTGTAAAATGTGCGGCGGGGACCTGAATCTTCAGGACGGCATCACCGTTGCGGAATGTGAATACTGCGGCACCCGTCAAACGGTGCCGAACGCCGACGACGAAAAGAAGTTGGCGCTGTTTGCCCGCGCCAATCGGCTGCGGGCAGCAGGCGAATTTGATAAGGCGGCGGGCATCTACGAGGCGATCGTTGCCGATTTCCCCGAGGAGGCGGAGGCCTATTGGGGCTTGGTGCTGTGCAGCTACGGCATTGAGTACGTCGACGACCCCGCCACCGGCAAAAAGATTCCTACCTGCCACCGCTCCTCCTTCGAAAGCGTGCTGGATGATGCCAATTTCGAGCAGGTGATGGAAAATGCCGATCTTACCGCCCGTGCCGTCTACCGTGAGGAGGCCAAGCAGATCGAGGAGCTGCGGAAGGGGATCATTGCCGTTTCCAATCGGGAGGAGCCTTACGATATTTTTATCTGCTATAAGGAATCCGACGAGGAGGGCGAGCGCACCATCGACAGCGTTTTGGCGCAGGACATTTACGAGCTGTTGACCGAGAAGGGCTATCGGGTCTTTTTTGCGCGCATCTCGCTGGAGGATAAGCTGGGCTCGGAGTATGAGCCGTATATCTTTGCCGCGCTGAACAGCGCCAAGATCATGCTGGCGATCGGCACTCACTACGATTATTACAACGCCGTTTGGGTTAAGAACGAATGGTCGCGGTTTTTGCAGTTAATTGAGCGGGGCGAGAAGAAAACCCTGATCCCCTGCTATCGGGATATCGATGCCTATGATATGCCCAAGGAGTTTGCCCGCCTGCAGGCGCAGGATCTGGGCAAAGTGGGAGCGCTGCAGGATCTGCTGCGGGGCATTAAAAAGGTGCTCGGTGAGCAAATGATGCAGCCTGCGCCTGCTGCGGTTACCGTCAATGCGGGAGTGGAGCCGCTGCTCAAGCGGGTATCCCTATTTTTGGAGGACGGCAAGTGGCAAGAGGCCGATGAATATTGCGAGAAGGTGCTGGATCAGGATCCCGAATGCGCCCGCGCCTATCTCGGTAAGCTGCTGGTCGAGCTGCGGGTTTCCAAGCAAGAAGAACTTGCCGGGCTTCGGGATTCCTTTGAAAATAGCAGCAACTATCAAAAGGTGCTTCGTTTTGGAAACGAAACATTGGCCCCTACTCTAAAAAGTTATATCAAGCAAATTAAAGAGCGGAACGAAAAAGAAGTGACGGATAGAGATTACCAATACGCTCTTTATGTAATGAGGACTGCAAAGAGTAATGGTGAGTATTTAGAAGCGGCAAGTTTTTTTGAAAAATTGATTCCATATTTGGATTCTGCTGAACTGGCTAAGCAGTGCAAGGTAACTGCAGAAACTATTCAAAAAGATGCTGTTTATGTCGCGGCAATGAAACATATACAGAAAAAAACATCCGAAGGATTTAGAAATGCGATTATATTGCTTGGGCAGATCTCCGGATGGAAAGATGCAGATGAGCAAAGAAAAATATGCAGTTCTAAAATCGAAGAGTTAAAACAGAAAGAAGAAGCGACGTTTAAAGATAAGACCTATAATCGGGCATTATGCTTAAAAAATGAGGGGTCAATCAAAAGTTATCATCAAGCAATTGGGGAATTGAGAAAAATTCCTGGGTGGAAAGATGCTGATCAATTGCAAGAAGAATGGTCAAACGAGTTGAAAGAGCTCGAAGAATTGTATCAGGAATACCTTGAAATAGAACGAAAACGCCGTCGACTTAAAAAAGGCTTGTTAATAATTGGGTGCTCTCTAATTTGTTTAATTATTGCGTACCTTACTATATTTGATCCCAGATTGGCAAAATATGGGGAGGCTAAAACGCTATGGGAAGAGGGCAAGCGGACAGAGGCGGTAGAGCTCTTTGAAACTTTGGGTAACTATAGGTCTAGTGAAGATTATGTGTTTAAATATAGAACGTTTTATGGTTCTTAAAAACGTGCAAACAGTTCTTCTTTGGTAATTGTTTTAGTTATCCGCGTTAAATCAACAAAAAAGGGCTCTTTTGAGCCCTTTTAATTTATAGATACATCCCGCCGTTGACGGCCAGCACCTGCCCCGTGACCTGCTCCTGCTCGGCAAGGAAGAGGATCGATTGGGCGATGTCCAGCCCGTTGCAGAGCTTGCCGCTCGGGATCATCTCCTTAAGCGCCTCACGGTCGAGGTCGGCAAGCATCTTGCTTTCCACAACACCGGGCGCAACGCAGTTGACGGTGATGCCGGAGGGTGCCAGCTCCTTGGCCAGCGCCTTGGTAAATCCGATCAGCCCTGCCTTGGCAGCCGAATAGCTGACCTCGCAGGCGCCGCCCGTTTGACCCCAAACCGAGGAAACGTTGACGATCGCGCCGCTTTTAGCGGCGATCATCGTTTGCAGCAGCAGGCGGGTGAGCGCCATATGGGCGTGGAGGTTGGTCAGCAGCACCTCAGCAATGGTTTCGTCGGATTCGTCGGTGAAGGGGCAGTAGTGCGCCGCACCGAAATTATTGACCAGCAGGTCGATGCCGCCGCATTGCTCCTTGGCAAAATCGGCCAGCCGTTGCCGCTCCTCTTTTTTGGTAAGATCGCCGCCGAACAGCAGGACCTTACCGCCGATCCGCTCCAGATCCTCTTGGAGCTCGGTGGCGGCCTTTTGGTTGGTATGGTAGGTGAGCAGAACCTGCCACCCTTTTTTTACGGCGAGATAAGCGGTCATGCTGCCGATGGCACCGCTCCCGCCGGTTATTAATGCTGTTTTCATATTACAACACCTTTCTGTTATTGTGGCTCCCTCTTTGAGGGAGCTGTCAGCGAAGCTGACTGAGGGAGTTTCTGCATATGAACCAACTCCCTCCGTCACGGCTTGTGCCGTGCCACCTCCCTCGAAGAGGGAGGCTGAGAGTTGAAGGACACTCATTCCTCGGAGAGGGAGGCTGCGGCATTGTCCGAAAGAGAGCTTTTTACAACGGCATCAATATACTCGCAAACTGCATGAAATTGGGTATTGATCTGCCGATTGTTGAATCGAATCACCTTTAAATCATAACCCTCAAGAAGCTCCGTTCGAAAACCGTCATATTTCATTCCTTGCTCAGAAAAATGTTGAGAACCGTCGATTTCGATTATTAATTTTGCCCGATGACAATAAAAGTCAACGATAAAAGAGCCGATTGCTTTTTGGCGCTGAAACCGAACCCCATAGTTTCTTAAAAAATCATACCACAGACGGTTTTCTTGCGGGGTTGCGTTTTTGCGCAACATTTTTGCAAGGGCGATATTTTTTCCGTTATAGTTTAAGGACATTGCTTGGCTATGACTCCCTCCGTCACGGCTTATGCCGTGCCACCTCCCTCGGAGAAGGAGGCTAAATATAACCTTAATATACCATTAATCGTTCAAAATTTCAACGATAAGTTGCAAATCGGCGGGTTTTGGTATAAAATAATAGAAAAAGGAGGTGGCATGGATGACACCGATCACAAAGCTTGCAGGCGTTGGCGCAGCCCGTGCCGCAGCCTTACAAAAATTAGGGATCGAAACCTTTGAGGATCTGCTGTTGCTCTATCCCCATCGGTATGAGGATCGGTCGATGGTTTTGCCCATCGACGAGGTCACGGGGCACATGGGCGAAAACGTCAGCATCATCGCCACGGTGGTGGGGCATGAGGAGCGCCGCATCTACGGCGGCAAGCTTTTAACCCGCTTCACCGTTGCCGACGACAGCGGGGTGATGACCCTCACCTATTTCAACAATCCCTACGTGAAGCACAAGCTGAAGGAGGGCGAAGCCTTCAATTTCTACGGCAAGCCCGATCCCAAGATGCTATTGAATATGATCGCGCCCCAAGCGGAGCCCATCCGCGCGGGGGAAACGCCGGGTGTATTCCCCATCTACCCGCTTTCGGCGGGGCTAAATCAGGGGCAGATGCGGAAATGGGTCAAGGAGGCCTATCGAAGGCTCAAGGGCAGCCTGCCCGATCCGCTCCCCGAAAGGCTGCGGGAGAAGTATCATCTGCTCTCCCTCACCGAAGCGCTGGAAGCGGTGCATTTCCCGCGGGATAATCGGGACGTGCTGTTGGGTCGGCGTCGGTTGATTTTTGAAGAATTGCTTTATTTCCAATTGGGGCTTGCCCTTTATTCGCGGCGGGAGAAGGATCACAACCGATTCCCCATCCCCCAAGCGGACGATGGCTTTTTGAAGCTGCAGCCCTTCACCCCGACCAACTCTCAGCGGCAGGCGATCGCGGAGATCCTTGCGGATATGAACGGCGAATATGCCATGAATCGGTTGCTGCAGGGCGACGTTGGCAGCGGTAAAACTTACGTGGCGGGCGAGGCGGCCTATGCCGCCCTTTCGGCGGGGCATCAGGTGGCGATCATGGCGCCCACCGAGATTTTGGCTCGCCAGCACGCCGAATATTTCCGCCCGCTTTTTGAGGAGCTGGGCTATTCCACCGATCTTTTGGTGGGCTCGCTGACCGCCAAGGAGAAGCGGGAGGCCTATGCCCGCCTCAAGAGCGGCGAAACGCGGCTGGCGATCGGCACCCATGCGCTGCTGCAGGATAAGGTGCAGTTTCAGCGGCTGGGGTTGGTCATCGCCGACGAACAGCATCGGTTCGGCGTACGCCAGCGGGCGGTTTTGGCCCAGAAGGGCGATAAGCCCCATATCTTAGTGATGTCGGCCACCCCCATCCCCCGCACCATGGCGCTGATGGTCTGGGGGGATCTGGATCTTTCGGTGCTCTCCGATCTGCCTGCGGGCAGAAAGCCCATCAAAACCTATCTGGTGGGCTCGGATTATCGCAAGCGGCTGGATGGCTTTATCCAAAAGCAGCTTGCCGAGCAGGGGCAGGTCTATATGGTCTGCCCGCTGGTGGAGGAAAACGAGGAGCTGGATCTTAAGAGCGCCGAGGCGCTGTTTGAGGAGCTCAAGGCGCAGTACGGCGACCTCGCCGATATGATCCACGGCAAGATGAAGGCCGCCAAAAAGGATGCCGCCATGGCAAAATTCGTGGCGGGCAAAACGAAAATTTTGGTTTCCACCACCGTGATCGAGGTGGGCATCAACGTCCCCGCCGCCACCTTGATGGTGATCCTCAACGCCGAGCGGTTTGGCCTTTCTCAGCTCCATCAGCTCCGTGGCCGTGTCGGCCGCGGGCAGGCGCAAGCCTATTGCGTGCTGGTCAGCGATAATCAAAACCCCGCAACCCGCGAGCGGATGGACTTTTTCTGCTCCACCACCGATGGCTTCGCCCTCTCCCAAAAGGATCTGGAGCTGCGCGGCCCCGGTGATTTCTTCGGCAATATGCAGCATGGTCTGCCCAAAATGCAGATCGCCGATTGCGCCACCGATCTGGAGCTGCTCTCCCTCTCCCATGGGTGCGCCAAGCGGCTGCTGCAGTTTGATCCCGCCCTCTCAGCCGATTATAATCGGCTGATCAAGCAGCGGGTCGAGGCGCTGTTCACCAACGAAAACACCATCTTTAATTGACAAAATTTGCTTGCATTTTTTATCTTCTTTTCGGTCAAAATAGTAGCGTAACCTGAAAAGGAGGTGAATAGAAAATGGATAATTCCAAGAAGAGCAATGCAAAGGCAGGCCTCGAGAAGATGAAGTTCGAGGTTGCCCGTGAGATCGGTGTCGATCTGAAGCAGGGCTATAACGGCGATCTGACTTCTGCCCAGGCAGGTCACATCGGCGGCCAGATGACCAAGAAGTTGGTTGAGAAGGCAGAGCAGAATCTGTAACTTCCCTATGCGGCTCCGATAATGGCGCAGACCGCTGAAAAAAGGAAACGATATGGGTTTTTACCCATGAATTTGATTGTTCTTAACAGAGAAGTAATCAGTCCTGTTGAAGAATAAGGAAAAAACTCGGCCAAAATTGGCCGAGTTTTCATTTTATTTTTTTCAGCTTCCCGCCGA
>JAFQKO010000058.1 GCA_017396865.1 Clostridia bacterium
CGTGGAGATCATCAACGATCTGATCAAGCGCGCCAATGAAGCGGGCTTTTTGTCCCAATATAACCACCCCTATTGGAGCACCCAGACGGTGCGGGATTTCGGGCCGCTGGAGGGTCTTTGGGGCTTCGAGGTCTTTAACGGTTGCAGCCAGGACCATGCCAACAACGGCTGGGGCGATCAGCAGTTTGTGGAGATGCTGTGGGAGGGAAAATATCTTTGCCCCACCGCCGGCGACGATAACCACGGTCGTCTGGACGATACCACGACCAATTGCGACGGATTCCATTGCTTTACCATGATCCGCGCCGAAAAGTTAGAGTATCATACCGTGCTCAAGGCGATGGAGGAGGGTCAGCTTTATGCTTCTCTCGGCCCCACCATCGAGGAGCTCTACGTGGAGGACGGTCAGGTGCATATCAAAACCTCGCCTGCCTGCAAGATCCTCATGCGCACCGAGTATCGGGGCTTTCGGTCTGCCAAATCTCTGCAGGACGATCTCACCGAAGCGACCTTTGATCTGGGCGGCTTTAAGAACCCGCCCCGCTATATCCGCTTTGAGATTTGGGATACCCATAACCGCCGCGCCGTCACGCGGGCATTCTTTCCCGAGGAATGGCAATAAAACCCGGCACCGATCGGTCGGGATTTGCCATTTTGTTTGATATATGGTATAATATTATGAAATGAGGTGAGATTGTGAACGATATTTTTGAAGAGTACTTGCGTGAAAAGGAACCGCAGAAGAAGGAGAAGGGGTATGCGTGGCATACGGCAATCGGTCTTCAAGCGGTTGACGGACTAAACACCAGTGAATATTTAATCGAAACCGCAAAAAAGAATATCGATGGTGATATCACCTTTGAAGAAGCCGATGCTTTGATTCACAGTTATTATAAAGATAACATTGCGCATACCGAAACAGACAGGACCGAAGAGGCCGACAAGGTTTCGGTTCGTATCGCGCAGTTGTTATCCGAGAAGTCTTTCGTCTTTTCTCCGGCGCAGTATTGCTCCATTCATTCACAGTTGTTTAAGGGCGTTTATAAACACGCAGGTAAGATCAGAGATTATAACATCACCAAAAACGAATGGGTGCTTGATGGCGATACCGTTATGTATGGCGGTGCCTTGGATCTTAAAGCAACATTAGAGTATGATTTTTCGGTCGAAAAAGAGTTTTCTTATAAAAATCTTTCTATGGACGAAATCATAACGCATTTGGCGGTGTTTGTATCTCGCCTTTGGCAAATTCATATTTTTTCCGAGGGGAATACGAGGGCAACGGCGGTTTTCTTTATTAAGTATCTTCGTACGTTGGGCTTTGATGTAACAAATGATATTTTTGCCGAAAATGCTTGGTATTTCAGAAATGCACTTGTCAGAGCAAACTACACCAATCTTAAAAAGGGTGTTCACGAAACAACGGAGTATTTGGAACTGTTTTTAAGGAATCTGTTGCTTGGTGAAAGAAATCCGCTTAAAAATCGAAATATGCACATTAGCGGCTCTTTGTCTTCTCCAAAGTGCCAAATCGAAAATGGAAATGGCACTTTGGATGTCACTTTGGACGAAATGCGGGTTTTAAATCTGCTTAAAAAAGATGGGAAACTAACCCAGAAGAAAATCGGCGAACTGATTGGAAAGTCTGACAGAACTGTTAAACGTATTACTGCTTCGCTTGAAGAAAAGAAATATATTGAACGCGTAAACGGGAAACGCTTTGGCTATTGGATGGTGAAAGCAGAACCAATTAGTGACTAATCAGCGAACTGACCCCTGATTGGTCAATTCGCCCCCCGATCTAAAGAAAAAGAGACATTGCTGAAAGGGCGGGTCGAAGTTAAAAACAACTCAACTTGTCGCCAGCAGACAATGTCTCTAACTGATAGCGCGGTGTCGGCGCATGAGACCTGCAGATCTCCAACGCAATACGTCCGAAACGAGGCACCTTGTTATCTGTAAGAGATACCGCCCACCGAATTAACGATGTGGCGCGCCCCGTAGGTTACGCGCTGAAAAACGGTATCTCTATATAAACCTATCCACCCCGGCAAATGATCGGGCCTTTGCCAATACGTCCGAAACGAGTAGCGGTACAGTTTTCATTTATAGTATATCAAAAATTTACAAAATGTCAACCCTGCCGATCGGAACCGAAGCACGTTTCGCTTGACACATTGCAAAAAATCTGCTATATTATTCTTGATAGCAGAGCGAGAGTTTTGGGCAACGCTGTTTTCGGTAGTCCCTTGCTTAGAGACCTCTGCTATTTCTCATTACGCAAAAAATGCCGAGTGCAAAGCACTCGGCGTTTTTTTAATCGTAATTTATCGTTGGACGCGGCCGGAGCCGTCGCCACCGGCGAGCTTTTCAACCTCGGAAACGGAAACGCGGTTGTAGTCGCCCTCGATGGTGTGCTTCAAGGCGGAGGCCGCCACCGCAAAGTTGATGGCGCTCTGAGTATCCTTGCCGGTCAGCAGGGCATAGATCAGGCCTGCGCCGAAGGAATCGCCGCCGCCGACGCGGTCTACGATGTGCAGATGATAGGTCTTGGAGAAGCAGTAGTTCTCGCCGTCGTAGAGCATACCTGCCCAGTCGTTGTCGTTGGCGGAGATGGAGGAGCGCAGGGTGATGGCTACCTTTTCAAAGCCAAACTTATCGGCCAACTGCTTGGCAACCGATTTATAACCCTCGTGGTTGAGCTTGCCGCCGTAGATGTCGGTGCCCTCGGCCTCGATGCCGAAAACGTCCTTGGCATCCTCCTCATTGGAGATGCAAACGTCTACGTATTTGCAAAGCTCGGTCATGGCGGCTCTTGCCTCCTCGCGGGACCAAAGCTTGCCGCGGTAGTTGAGATCGCAGGAGATCTTCACACCCTTTGCCTTGGCGGCAATACAGGCCTGCTTGCAGATCTCCACCAGCTCGCCGCCCAAGGCGGGGGTGATGCCGGTGAAATGGAACCAATCGGCGCCTTCAAAGACGGTGTCCCAATCGAAATCGGCGGGCTTGGCCATCTGGATGGCGGAATAGGCGCGGTCATAGATGCAGACCGAGCCGCGCTGGGAAGCGCCCTTTTCTAAATAGTAGATGCCGACACGCTCGCCGCCGCGTACGATGTTGGAGGTATCCACACCGAAATAGCGCAGGGAGTTGACTGCCGCCTGGCCGATGGCGTGGGCGGGCAGCTTGGTGACGTAGCTGCTCTCCAGGCCGAAGTTGGCAAGGGAGACGGCCACGTTGGCCTCGCCGCCGCCGAAGGTGGCCTGCATCTGGTCGTTTTGGAAGAAACGGTAGTAGCCGTTGGGTGCAAGGCGGAGCATCAGCTCGCCGAAGGTGATAACTTTAGCCATTGGAACGTGCCTCCTTAATAATTGCTACCGACTGCATGCAAAGGTCGGTGATCTCATCCCACTTCTGATTCTCGATCAGGTCTGCGGTAACCATGTAGGAGCCGCCGCAGGCGCAGATCACGGAAGCGGAGCTGTATTCCTTCAGGTTCTTCAGGGAGATGCCGCCGGTGGGCATCACCTTAAACATGGGGAAGGGTGCGCTCATGGCCTTGATCTTGGCCAGCCCGCCCGATTGCTCGGCGGGGAAGAACTTCAGCACCTCAAGGCCGAATTTATAGGCTGCATGGTAATCGGTGGGGGTGGTGCAGCCGGGGTAGATGGCGATATTCTTTTCCTTGCAGTATGCCACCAGCTCGGGATCGAAGCCGGGGGTCACGATAAAGGATGCGCCTGCGGCGATCGCCAGGTCGATCTGCTCGGTGGTCATCACCGTGCCGGCGCCTGCGAGGATCTCGGGGCAGGCCTCCTTCATCAGCCGAATGGCGCGGTCGGCACCTGCGGCGCGGAAGGTTACCTCTGCCACGGGCACACCGCCTGCGCAAAGGGCCTTGGCCAAGGGGGCGGCATCCCGCTCGGGGTTGCTCAGCTTAATAACCGGCACAATGCCGATCTCGGATACGCGTTGGTTGACGTTTTGCATGGATCTGATTCTCCTTATTTTTATTCTGCTTTAATCTTAACACTTTCTTTTTCGCAATAACATTGTATTATTGAACAAGTTATATTGAAAAAATATTCCATAATTTAATTATATCGACTCTCGGTGCAATACGCAAGCCATATTTTTATAAAAAATGAAGCGAAGAATTTACCCTTTTTTTCTGCGGATCATCAGCATCACGGGGATGGCAAGGAGCGGGAAGAGCATACCGACCAGCATCCCCAGCTTCATGCCGAGCTGCTCGGGGGAGAGGGAAAGGCTTTCGGCCAGACCCAACAGCGCGGGGTTTTCAATGGCCGCGTCGGTGACAACGCCAACCAACTGGGGGCCCACCGAGGCGCCGAAATCACCGCCCGCCGCCATCAGGGCGAAAACGAATACACCGCCCGTGGGGAAACGGTCGGAGGCCACGATCAGATTGCCCGGCCAGAGCATGGAGGTGCAAAGACCCGTTAGGGCGCAGGCCAAAAGTCCGATCATGGGGAGGGGGGAGATGGCGGCTGTCAGATAGCAAAGGGTGGAGCCGATGGTGCAGGCCAGCAATACCTTGGTGATGTTTTTGCCGATCTTGGCGTAGAGGGTACGTCCCGTGCCCAGCATCACCGCAAAGAGCGCCACGCCGAAGATATCACCCCATACCTTGGGAATGCCCAGCGCCTGCTCCAAGTAGCCGGAGCACCATTGCGCCATGGTGCATTCGGCCGAGCCGCCCAAAAAGATGGCGATCACGCAGAGCCAAAGCCCCTTGTTCTTTAAAAGATGCAGTGCACCGGAGGTCTTTTCGGGGGTCTCCATCGTGGGGATCTCCGAGGTTGCGTAAAGGATGGCGGAGGTGATGGGGATCAGCGCTAAAAGCAGCGCCAGCCAATGCCAGCTTTCCTTGCCGAAGAGCAGTAAAAAGAGGGTGGAGAAGAGCACCACGCCCACCACGCCCCAGGCGTATACGGAATGGAGCTTGCTCATCTCCCGATCGGGATCCTCGGCGGGGATGGCGGCGATGATGGGGCTGATCAGCACCTCGCCGAGCCCGCTGGAAACCGAGAACAAAACCGTTCCCGCCACCAAGCCTACATAGGCGGTTTGAGGAAAGAAATAGGGCCAGAGGGCGAAGATGAATAAGCCGATCACCGTCAGGATCGGCATCAGCCGCACGGTTTTTTGAATGTTGAATTTATGGGAAAAGAAGGAGAAGATCAGGTCGATCCCCAGCTGGGTGCAGAAATTGATCAGCACCAAAAGCCCCAAAAGGGAGTAGGAAATACCGTAAAGCTCCCGAAAGGTCAAGAACAAAAGGGGCGAAAGATTGCCCACAACAGACATGGACGTGTTGCCCGAATAGCAGGCGAATTTCAAGCGGCGGTAGGATTTCATGATTTCTCCTTGATCAACGATGGATTTTTGCTTATTTTATCATGCATCATGGGGCTTGTCAATTAAAAACAAATTATGTTATAATAAAAATACCGACGGTTTTAAAAACCGTCGGCCGTGAATTTAATTGAAGTTCAAATAATCCAGTAATCCGTTGTAAATCGCGCGGGCGAAGCCCTGCGGGTTATCCGCCATCTTTTGGGCATCGGAGGCGTTGGTGATAAAGCCCAGCTCC
This sequence comes from Clostridia bacterium, assembly GCA_017396865.1. Next base: position 5,618 of record JAFQKO010000058.1, read on the forward strand.
ACCAAAACGGCGGGCATGGCCGTCCGCCGCAGCACGTAAAGGGAGGGGTTGGTTTTTACCCCGATATCCCGCATATCCAGCTCCGAAACGATTGCCTCCTGAATTGCCTCTGCCAGCTCGTGGGCGGCGCCGCTGTTGCGGAAGGTGTACACCTCGGTGCCGTTAACGGCGGGATTGGTGGAGGCGTTGGCGTGGATGCTGATGAAATAATCGGCGGGCCATTCGTTGGCAAGCCGCACCCGTTCCCGCAGGCTTTCGGCGTTGGTGGTGCCCAAAACGGTGTCCTCGGTGGGGCGGGTCAGCCGCACCTCAAAGCGGTCGTCTGCTTCTAAAAGGGCAGCAAGCTCCTGCGCCACCGCATAAACCAGATCCTGCTCCCGATAGCCGTTGCCCTCGGCGCCCGCATTGACCCCTTGGGGGTTGTGGCCGGCGTCCACAACGATCTTGATCGCCATGGAATCATCTCCTTTCAAGGCAGTATATGCGAAAAAGAAAAGGAGATTACATAAAATTTACAATTTGTTCAACACAAATATTAATTTTTGGTGTAGTATATTGAGTGTAAATTTGAGGAGGTGTCGGTTTGTTCGGTTACGTTGTTGCAAATATGGATCAATTAAGCGAGGAGCAAAAAAATCTCTATCGCAGCTATTATTGCGGTCTTTGCCGCAGCCTGAAAAAGCAATACGGCAATTTCGGGCGCTTAACGTTAAATTATGATATCACCTGTATGATCCTGCTGCTGGCCGACCTTTTTGATCCTGCCACCAAAACCTATTCGGAGCGCTGTATCGTGCATCCTAAAAAGCAGCGGGATAAGGCGGAGAACGAGATCATCGACTACGGTGCCGCCATGAATATCCTGCTGGCCTATTATAATCTGCTGGACGATTGGAACGACGAGCATAAAGCCCGCTCCAAGCTGGCTGCCGATCGGTTGAAGAAGTATATCCCCGCCATCGAGCAGCGGTATCCCCGCCAGGCAAGGGCGATCCGCAACGGGATGGAGGCGCTGAGCCGCGAGGAGGAAACGTCGCCCGCCAATCTGGACGATGCCGCCAATATTTTTGCACGGCTGCTGGGTGAGCTGTTCGTTTATCGCAAGGACTATTGGGCAGAGGACTGCCGCAGCTTCGGTGAAGGCTTGGGACGGTTCGTTTATTGGATGGATGCCTATGAGGATTTGGAAAAGGATCGAAAAAAAGGCAATTATAATCCCATGACCCTCATCGCCGACCGCCCCGATTATCAGGAGCGGGCGCTGGAGATGATGCGTCATACCCTCGGCGAATGTGCCGTTGCTCTGGAGCGGATGCCGCTGGTGGAGCATTTGGATATTTTGAGAAACATTCTTTATTCCGGCGTTTGGAGTCGGTATGAGGAATTAAATAAAGGAGAAAAAGAAGAGAAATGAGTCAGGATCCTTATAGCGTGCTGGGCATCTCCCGGGACGCCACGGACGACGAAGTGAAAAAAGCCTATCGCAAGCTGGCCAAGCAATACCACCCCGATATTCATCCCGACCGTGAGTTTGCCGAGAAGAAGATGGCAGAGATCAATGCCGCCTATGATCGGATCATCAAGCAGCGGCAGGGGAAGGAAACCGAGGAGGACTACGGCGGCCCCGGCAACGGCTCCACCCCCGAAATGACCGCTGTGCGGAACTACATCTATTATCGCCGCTTCCGCGAAGCCTTCAACGTGCTCAATCGGATCGAGAACCGTACCGCCGAGTGGTATTATCTTTCGGCCGCCGCCCATGCGGGCGTGGGCAACCGTACCCAGGCGCTGGAGTTCGCCCGCAAGGCGGTGGAGATGGAGCCCGATAATCGGGAGTATCGGATGGCGCTGGAGCGGCTGGAGCAGTTCGGCACCGCCTATACCACCTATGGGCGTGGGTTCGGTGCACCGGTCGGCGGGATGAATCCCATCTGTACCGCCCTGTGCCTTGCCAATCTTTGCTGCGGTCATCCCTGCTCGCCCTGCTGCTGATTGCTTACTCTAATGAAAGAAGGAAAATTTGAATGAGATTTCGTGAGCGGGTCGCCCGCTTTATGATCGGCCGCTACGGTGCGGATTCCTTGGGCCGAGCGCTGATTTGGATCAGCCTTGCCTTTTCTGTTGCGGGAATGTTTACCTTCCGATGGTTCAGCCTTATTTCATTGCTGCTGCTGATCTGGGCGTTCTTTCGGCTCTTTTCCCGCAATTACGTGAAACGTCAGCGGGAAAATGAGGTTTATCTGCGGCTGACCGCCAAGCCGAGAAATTGGCTGAAGCTGCAAAAGAATAAGCATCGTGATCGCAAGACCCATGCCTATAAAAAGTGCCCCCATTGCAAGGCGACCCTGCGGCTTCCGAAAAAGAAGGGGAAGCATACGGTCTGCTGCCCCAAATGTCGAAAAGATTTTGAAGTGAAGATTTAAAAAACGGTGGGTTTTCCCACCGTTTTTTACTTTAAGAGATAAAGATATTTGAGCCGAGGGCGGTGACGACGGTGACGATCGCACCGGCGGTGATCACGCCGGCTGCAATGGCGGGGAAGGCCTTCTTCAGCCGCATATCCAGCATCGCCGCAATCAGCGCACCCGTCCAGGCACCGGTGCCGGGCAGGGGGATCGCCACGAGGATGAATAACCCCCAAAAGGCACTTTTCAGCACCGTATCGGTTTTGGATTTGGCGCGGCCTTCCAGCTTATCCACCATCCGATTGAGCTTGGGCATTTTTTTGCGCATCCAGGCAAAGATCTTGCGAATAAAGAAGCTGATGAAGGGAACGGGCAGCAGATTGCCAACCACCGCGATGGGGATGGCGACGTGGTAATCCAGCCCCATTCCAACGGCAAAGGGAATGGCGCCGCGCAGCTCGATAACAGGTACCATCGAGATCAAAAAGGTCAGGATGATCTTAACAAACATGGATTTCCTCCGAAGAATCAGATAATAAAAATATCATACCACAAATTTTGCGATTATTCAACCTTTTCCTCATTTTCCCACCGATAAAGGTAGCGGGAGGGGGAGCAGCCCACCGTTTCGCGGAAAACGGTGCTGAAATACTTGGGATCGGAAAAGCCTGCCTGCTCCGCTGCCTGCTTCACCGAGAGGTAGCCGCTCTCCAGCAGGGAAACGGCATAGGAGATGCGTTTTTCAATCAGATAGCGGCGAGGGGAAAGCCCCGTTGCCTCTTTGAAAAGCTTGCGGAAATAAACGGCGCTGATGTGGGCTGCCTCGGCCAGCTCCTCGATTGAAAGCTCGGGGTTGGTGAAATGGGCATCCAGATATTGCAGGGCGGGGCGCAGCGCCTTGGGCAGGTCAGGCGCTTCTCTGCGGGATCGCTCCGCACGAAGCAGGGCAAGGATCTCGTAAAAACAGCTCAAGGTGCGATAATAATAGCCCGCCTCCTTTTTTTGCCAGCAGTCCAAGGCTCGCTCGAAAAGCGGCTGCAGCAGAGCGGGATCGCTCGGCTGAACAAATTCAATTGCGCTCGAAAAATACTGCTCGGTGTCAAAATGGACAACGATCATCCGATCCCGCTCGGCCTGCCGCCGATAGGAAAGGTTGGCGGGGAAATAGCCTACCGAGCCGCCGCCCACGTGCACCGTGCGGTCGTGAAAGGAAATTTTGGTATCGCCCTCCAGCCGAAAGGAGAGGGCATGGTAGCCGCGGCGGTTGAGGGTGTCGCTGCGGCCGCTGTCCAAGGCCACCACGTCCAATAGCCGAACCGAAAGAGAATCTTCGTCAAAAAACATTTTTTCCACCTCTTTTAAGGCATTATATCACGGTTTGTTTCGAAAATCAAACCTTTTTGAACGAAAAGTCGGTTGTTATATTTTGCTTATTATATATAATGGAGATAAAGGAGTTGAGGCGTTTGAACTGTATTTCAAACGCCGGATTTCAACGCCGATTTTCTCGCCGTTTTCACGGCAACCGAAAATCATGGCACTTATGACCATTCTTTCATGGTTCATTTGTGCCAAATATAAAATGAAAGGAATGGTCATAAATATGGAGAAGACCATGCGTGAGGGCTTGGAGGAACGGATCAACCTTTGCTCCTCTCCCTCGGAACTGAAAATAACCGATATTCGGGTGGCTCAAATTAACGGTGCACCCAAGCATTGCCCCTTAATTAAAATTTATACCAATCAGGGCCTCGTTGGCTACGGTGAGGTGCGGGACGCCTCCAGCGCCACCTATGCGCTGATGCTCAAAAGCCGCCTGATCGGTGAGAATCCTTGTAACGTGGATAAGCTCTTCCGCCGTATTAAGCAGTTCGGCGGCGATTCCCGCCAGGGCGGCGGTGTTTCCGGCTTGGAGATCGCCCTTTGGGATCTGGCAGGTAAAGCCTGGGGCGTTCCCCTTTGGCAGATGCTGGGCGGTAAGTTCCGCGATGAGGTGCGGATGTACTGCGATACCGACGTAGAAGGTAAGCATACCGGCACCGATATGGGTAATGCCCTCAAAAAGCGGCTGGAGCAGGGCTTCACCTTCCTGAAGATGGATCTCGGCATCGAGCATCTGCTGGACGAGCCCGGCTGCCTCTGCGCGCCCAATGGCTTTTTGGAGGATATCAAAAAGTATTCCATGAAGGCGATTATGCATCAAAGCGGCTCCGTTGACCGTGATATGATGCTGGGCAAGAACTATGAGGTGTTCACCATCCCCCACCATGCCACCAATATCCAGATCACCGAAAAGGGCTTGGATTGGCTGGAAAACTACGTCAAAGAGATCCGCGACGTCATCGGCTACGAGGTGCCGCTGGCCATCGACCATCTCGGTCATATCGGGGTCGGCAGCGTCATCCGCCTTGCCAAGCGGCTGGAAAAATATAATATTGCATGGCTGGAGGATATTGCGCCCTGGCATATGACCGATCATTTCGTCAAGGTTTCGCAGAATACCACCATTCCTATCTGCACCGGTGAGGATATCTATCTGGCTGAGCGGTTCCGCCCGCTGATGGAAAAGGGCGGCGTTTCGGTCGTTCATCCCGATATGCTCACCGTCGGCGGTGCGCTGGAGATGAAGAAGCTGGGCGATCTCTGCGAGCAGTACGGTGTTGCCATGGCCATCCATATGGCCGAAAGCCCCATCGCCTGCATGGCGGCCATCCATGCCGCCGCAGCGGTGCAGAACGTCATCGCCGTGGAGTTCCATTCCTACGACGTACCCTGGTGGGCGGATATCGTCAACGGCTTACCTAAGCCCCTGATGAAGGATGGCTTTATCAAGGTGCCCGACGCTCCCGGCCTCGGCATCGAGAGCCTCAACGACGAGGTGATCGCCGCCCATATTCACGAGAAGTATCCCGGTCTTTGGGAGCCGACTACGCAATGGGACAACGAATGGTCCAACGACCGTACTTGGAGCTAAATCGGCGTAAAATCGGCGCATTTTCCTGCCGATTGGATAGGGTCGGCGCATTTTCCGCCTTTCCCGCCTTGACGTATCGACATACGCCTGCGTCGGGAGAAGCCGAAAACTGCATCCGATTTTCCTGCCGATTGGATAGGGTCGGCGCATTTTCTTGCCAATTGAAGGCTTGTTAGTCATAAAATAGAGGAATAAAAAATGTTTGAATTAAAAGGAAAAACCGCGCTGGTCACCGGTGCGACCCAAGGCATTGGCCTTGCCATTGCTCAGCTTTTGGGCAAGGCGGGAGCAACCGTTTGGGTCAACGGTGTCAGCAGTATGGAAAAATGTGAAAAGGCCGCCGCCACGGTGCCGAACGGCAAGCCCGTTTGCTGTGATCTTTCGGCGGCAGACGGTGCCGAGCGGCTGTTTGCGCAGACCGGCAACGTGGATATTTTAGTGCTCAACGCTTCGGTGCAGTATCGCACCAAGTGGGAGGAGATCGGCGGCGCGGAGCTGGAAAAGCAGCTTCAGCTCAACTTCAAAACCTCTCTGCGGCTGATGCAGCTTCATGCCGAAGGGATGAAGCAAAAGAAATGGGGGCGCATCGTCACCGTCGGCAGCGTGCAGCAGTATAAGCCTCATCCCGACATGGCCGTTTATGCCGCCACCAAGGCGGCGCAGATGAGCCTGGTGCAGAACCTGGCGGCGCAGCTTGCGCCCTACGGCATCACCGTCAACAACATGGCGCCCGGTGTTATCGCCACCCCACGCAACGAGGCGGCGCTGTCCGACCCCGACTATGCGCCCAAGGTGTTGGCCAAGATCCCCGCAGGTTATGCGGGCACGTCCGAGGACTGCGCGGCAGGCGTTCTGTTGCTTTGCTCCGAGGAGGGGCGGTATATCACCGGTATTGATTTAGTAATTGATGGAGGAATGCATCTATGAGATTTAATTGCAAGGAAGAGATCATCGCGCTGACCCCCGAATGGAAGGGCGAGCGCCTGCCCGACGGCCGCCCCAAGGTGGAGGAAAAATACTTAAAGGCACTGCGCACCCTGACCCTTGAGGAGGTCTGGAAGCCGATCTTTGTGAAGGGCTATGAGAGCCAGTTTGAGGGTCGGCTGCATACACTGCACGACGACGGCCGCAAGCTGATCGGCCGCGCGGTCACCGCCACCTATTGCCCCTATCGCCCCGATCTGGATGCGGTCACCAAGGAGGTCGGCCGCAGCGAGGGCAGAACCGGCACCTATAATCAATGGGTGATCGATAACCTGATGGAATACGACGTGCCCGTTATCGATATGTACGATAAGATCTATAAGGGCACCTTCCTCGGCGGCAACCTGACCACCGCCTTGAAGAACAAGACCCAAAATGAAAACGGCGGTGCCGTTATCTGGGGCGGGATCCGTGATACCGAGCAGATGAAAAAGGTGGAGGATACGCAGGTTTATTACCGCGGCATCGATCCCACCCCCATCCGCGACTTTATCATGACCGCCTATAATACGCCGACACGGATCGGCAACGCCATCTGCCTGCCCGGCGACGTGGTATTCGGTGCGGGCGGCGGCGTGCTGTTCATCCCTGCTCATTTGGTGGCCGAGGTGGTGGGCGGTGCGGCTAAAACGCAGGTCAAGGATCTGTTTGGCTTCGAGATGATCAGCCTGAATAAGTTTACCACCGCTCAGATCGATAAAAATACCTGGACGAAGGAAATGCTGGATCTGCTGATGGAGTTCATTGCAACCGACGACCGCGCGGCAGAATACCGCGATCTGGATTGGACCGAGGAATATGACCTTGCCATCAACGGTGATCCCAACGATACGCAGTCTGCGCTGTAAGGAGAAAAAAGCAATGGTTGATATTCAGAAAATGCGCGAGATGCTTAACCGCAACCGTGCGGAGGTTGAAGCCCGCATCGAGCGGGATATCGAGCAAAACCGCAAGGGCGATTTTGAATTGACCGCCCCTGCAGGGGCTACGGTAGAGATCTGCCAGCTCGACCATGATTTCACCCTCGGCGGCAACCTCTTTATGCTGGATCAGCTTGAAACGGCAGAAAAGAACGAAAAATATAAGCGGCATTTTGCAAACTGTTTCAATACGGCCACCATCGGCTTTTATTGGGATACCTTAGAGCCGGAGGAGGGCAAGCCCCGCTATGCGGCGGATAGCCCCTTTATCTATCGTCGCCCGCCCATCGACCCCTGCGTGGAGTTCTGCGAGCGAAACGGAATTACCCCCAAGGCTCATTGCCTCAACTACGATCATTTCGTGCCCGAATGGGTGAAGGGTCGTTCCGTTCCCGAGGTCAAGGAGGCGCTGATCAAGCGCTTTCAATCCCTCTCGGAGCGGTATGCCGACCGCATTCCCTGCTGGGAGGTCTTTAACGAGCTGTTGATCCAAAACGGGTCTACGCCCTTTTACGACGCCGATGATATCATGAGCTGGTCCTTTGAGCAGGCAGTGCGGTATTTCCCGCACAATACGCTGATGATGAATGAATCCAACTATCCCATCTTCGCGAATAAGCATCTGCGGCAGAATGTGGCGAATTGCCGCAATCCGTATTTTATGCTCTGCGAAAAGGCGCTGGCAGAGGGCTGCCGTGTGGATGCCATCGGCATGCAGTTCCATTTCTTCGTCGGCGAGGAGGTGGCGGTCGACGGCGCAAAGATGTTCTACGACCTGAAGCATCATCTGGCGGTATTGGATCAGATGGCCAAGCTGGGCAAGCCCCTGCAGATCACCGAGATCACCTTCTCCGCCTATGAGGATACCGCCGAGGCCTATGCTTTTCAGGCCGAGGTACTGCGTACCTTCTATCGCCTTTGGTTCTCCCATCCCGCCATGGAGGGCGCCATCTATTGGAATCTGCCCGACGGTTATGCCTTCAACGCCGAGCCGGGTGATTTCTCCGGCGGTGAGAATAAATACCGCGGCGGTCTGCTGGATTTCAATCTGGATCCCAAGCCCGCCTATACCGCCCTTTATGATTTGTTCCATAAGGAATACCATACCGAAGCGACCCTCACCGCCGATGAAAACGGCAAGGTGCAGTTCCGTGGCTTTTACGGAAAATATCGCGTGAAGATCAACGGCGAGGAACGCATCGTTACGTTTAAGAGAGGAAAGTAAAATGGAAAGAGTTGACCGATTTCGTGAATTTCTCTATCGCGACCGCGAGGAGATTGAGGCCCGTATTGAGCGGGATATCGAGCAATACCGTAAAAATGATTTTACTTTAAACGTGCCTGCGGGTACGCAGGTGGAGGTCTTTCAGCTCGACCATGAATTTCAGCACGGCTCCAACATGCTTCAGCTCGATCAGTTTGAAACGGAGGAGAAGAACCGCCGCTATCGGGAACGCTTTAAAGAGGGCTTTAATCTGGCGACCATCCCGTTCTATTGGGATGCGCTGGAGCCGGAGCAGGGCAAGCCTCGCTTCGCTGCCGATAGTCCCTTTATCTATCGCCGCCCGCCCATCGATCCTTGCCTTGAATACTGTGAGCAAAACGGCATTACGCCCAAGGCACACTGCCTCAACTACGATCGATTTTCTCCCGCATGGGTCAAGGGCCGCCCCGTATCGGAGGTCAAAAAGCTGCTGATCAAGCGGTTTGAGGAGCTTTCCGCGCGGTATGCCGACCGCATCCCCTGCTGGGAGGTATTCAACGAGCTGCTCTGTAAAAACGGCACCACCCCCTTCTACGATGCCGATGATATGCCGCTTTGGTCTTTTAAGCAAGCGGAACGGCTGTTCCCTGCCAATGAGCTGATGACCAACGAATATACCGTCAATATTTTCTGCGATAAAAAGGGCACGCAGCACGGCGCCAGCCGCCGCAATCCCTATTATATGCTCTGCGAGGGGCTGATCGGGGAGGGCGCTCGGGTGGATGCCATCGGCATGCAGTTCCATTTCTTTACCGATGCGGAAAATGCCGTTAAATATGCCAAGGGCTTATTTGATCTCAAGCATCATTTCGAGGTGCTGGATCGGTTTGCCAAGCTGGGCAAGCCGCTGCAGATCACCGAGGTGACTTTCCCCGCCTACGGCGGCACGCAGGAGGAATTTGAATTTCAGGCCGAGCTGGTGCGGATGTTCTATCGCGCTTGGTTCTCTCATCCTGCCATGGAGGGCGCAATCTATTGGAATTTGGCAGACGGCTATGCTTGGGGTGCCGAGCCGGGTGATTTCACCGCAGGTGAGAACCGCTACTACGGCGGTCTACTGGACTTTGATCTTAATCCCAAGCCCGCCTATGCCGCCATGTATGATCTGTTCCATAAGGAATATCATACCGAAGCAACCCTCACCGCCGATGAAAACGGCAAGGTACGGTTCCGCGGCTTCTACGGCACCTATCGCATAAAGATCGGGGATGAGGAGAAGATCATCACCTTCAAGCGCAGCGGCGCAACTGAAATTTAAACCAAAACGGAAGTGTGAGCACCACACTTCCGTTTTTATATAATATTTGCGCTAAAAACCGCCAAAATAAAGGTGCATTTTGGTACTTTCGCCGTTGACATCAATTTACAAACATGATAAAATTTACTACAATGGAAAATGTGTGGAAATATCAGAAAGGAGGCAGAATGATATGTTGAATGCAGTATTAAAACTTGGTTCATCCACATCTACCGGAATGCAGGAACCTGAATCTTGGATGGTTGTTGTGTTAGGTGTCGGCATCGTATTCGTCGGCCTGATTTGCATCATTATTTTGTGTACAATCACCGGTAAGATCATCCCCGCACTTGAAAAATTGGGCAAGGAGAAGGCGGATGCCCCTGCGCCTGCAGCGCCTGTTGCAGCGCCGGCTGCCGCACCCGTCGCAGAAGCGATCCCCAACCGTCAGGAGCTGGTTGCAGCTATTTCCTGCGCGTTGGCAGAAGAGATGGGAACAGAAGTTTCCGCAATTCGTATTGTATCTTTGAAAAAAATATAAGAGAGGAATTTTGAACCATGAAAATGTATAAGGTTAATGTAAATGGCACTGTTTATGAAGTAACCGTAGAGGTGTTGGACGGCGTTCCCGCAGCTCCCGCTGCCCCTGCTGCCGCTCCCGCCGCTGCCCCCGCTCCCGCTGCCGAGCCCGCTCCCGCCGCTGCTCCCGCTCCCGCTGCTGCTCCTGCAGGCGGTGAGACCGTTGCTGCCCCCATGCCCGGCACCATTCTGTCTGTCAACGTTCAGAACGGCGCTGCCGTTAAGAAGGGCGACGTTCTCTTTGTTCTGGAAGCAATGAAGATGGAGAATGAAATCATGGCCCCCTGCGACGGTACTGCCTCCGGTGTGGCTGTTGCTCAGGGTGCTACCGTTTCCACCGGAGATGTTCTCTGCTATCTTTGATCCGCGGAGGAACTGAACTATGTGGGATGCTATAACTAACTTTTTGCAGCAGACCGGCTTTGCTATGTTTGGCGGCGATAATTGGAAATGCCTGATCATGATCGGCATCGCCTTTATCCTTGCATATCTGGCAATCGCTAAAAAGTTCGAGCCGTTGCTGCTGTTGCCGATCGCCTTCGGTATGTTGCTTACCAATCTGCCCGGCGCAGAGATGTTCCATGAGGAGCTTTTTGCGGGCGGTCACGTTCATTGGGGTGAGTTTGCGGACGGCGCAGGCTTGCTCGATTATCTGTACCTCGGTGTTAAGCTGGGTATCTACCCCTGTCTGATTTTCCTTGGCGTCGGCGCCATGACCGATTTCGGTCCGCTGATCGCCAATCCCAAGAGCCTGCTGCTGGGTGCCGCTGCTCAGGTGGGCATTTTCGCCACCTTTATTGCTGCGATTTTGATGGGCTTCAATGGGGATCAGGCAAGCTCGATCGGTATCATCGGCGGTGCCGATGGACCTACGGCAATCTTCGTTACATCGAAGCTGGCGCCTGAGCTGCTCGGCCCTATTGCTGTTGCCGCTTATTCGTATATGGCGCTGGTTCCGGTCATTCAGCCGCCGATTATGAAGGCGCTGACCACCAAGAAGGAGCGCCAGATTCGGATGGAAACCCTGCGCCCTGTCAGCAAAACCGAAAAGATCCTGTTCCCCTTCATTGTTACCGTCTTTGTGGCGTTGCTGGTTCCCTCGGCTGCTCCGCTGGTCGGTTGCTTGATGCTGGGCAACCTGTTCCGTGAATGCGGTGTTACCGAGCGTCTGAGCAAGACCGTTCAGAATGAGCTGATGAATATCGTTACCATCTTTTTGGGTGTTACCGTCGGTGCAACTGCTACTGCCGGCACCTTCCTGTCCTGGCAGACCATTAAGATCATTGTAATGGGTATCGTTGCCTTCGGTATGGGTACCGCAGGCGGTGTGCTGCTGGCCAAGTTTATGAATCTCTTCCTCAAGAAGAAGATCAACCCCTTGATCGGCTCTGCCGGTGTTTCCGCCGTTCCGATGGCTGCCCGCGTTTCTCAAACCGTCGGCCAAAAGGAGGATCCCGGCAACTTCCTGCTGATGCACGCCATGGGCCCCAACGTGGCAGGCGTTATCGGCTCTGCGATTGCGGCCGGTGTATTGATTGCAATATTTGGAGGTTAATCCATGGAAAAGAAACCGCTTTTTATAACCGATACCATTCTGAGAGATGCCCATCAGTCTCAGGCGGCCACCCGTATGCGGATCGACGACATGATCCCTGCATTGGAGCAGCTGGATGAGGTTGGCTATTGGTCTCTGGAATGCTGGGGCGGCGCAACCTTCGACGTTTGTATGCGCTTCCTCAACGAAGACCCCTGGGAGCGTTTGCGCACCCTCAAAAAGTATATGCCCAAGACCAAGCTGCAGATGCTGCTGCGCGGTCAGAACATCCTCGGCTATAAGCATTATGCCGATGACGTAGTTGAAAAATTTGTCGAAAAGTCCATCGAAAACGGTATCGACGTCATTCGTATCTTTGATGCGCTTAATGACGTTCGGAACGTGGAGCAGGCGATGAAGAGCTGTAAGAAATACGGCGGCATCTGCGAGGCTGCCATCAGCTATACCACCAGCCCCGTTCATAATGAGGCTTATTTCGTTTCGCTGGCCAAGAATCTGGAGGATATGGGTGCCGACGTTATCTGTATCAAGGATATGGCCAACCTGCTGCTGCCGATGGATGCCTATAGCCTCGTTAAAAAGCTGAAGGAAGAGGTTAAGGTTCCCATCCACCTGCATACTCATAATACCACCGGTACCGGTGATATGACCAACCTGATGGCCACTTGGGCAGGCGTGGATATCGTCGACTGCGCCCTCTCTCCCATGGCAAACGGTACGGCTCAGCCCTCCACCGAAGCGATGGTTGCCACCCTGCAGGGTACCGACCGTGATACCGGCTTGGATCTCAATAAGCTCAGCGATATCGCAACCCATTTCCGCAGTGTTGCTGATAAGATGAAGGCAGAAGGCATCTTGGATCCCAAGGTGCTGAACGTAGATGCCAAAACCCTGCTGTATCAGGTGCCGGGCGGTATGCTCTCCAACCTGATCTCCCAGCTCAAGCAGATGGGTGCAGAGGATAAGTATTATGAGGCATTGGCAGAAATTCCCCGCGTCCGTAAGGACTTCGGTTATCCGCCCCTC
>JAFQKO010000059.1 GCA_017396865.1 Clostridia bacterium
CATAATACCATTACCCCCATCGCCCGTATGCGGGATGGCAAGTATGAGTTGGATCTGGTGCTCCGTAATAACATTACCACCGAGGAGCATCCCTTGGGTGTCTATCATCCCCATAAGGAGCTTCACCATATTAAAAAGGAAAATATCGGCTTGATCGAGGTTATGGGTCTGGCTGTTCTGCCCGCCCGCCTCAAGGATGAAATGGAGCTGCTGGCCGATCAGCTCGCCAAGGGCATTGATCCCGCTTCCGATGAAGCTACCGCCAAGCACGCCGATTGGGCAAAGGAGATTCTTGCCAACCATCCCGAGCTTAATGCCGAAAACGTTACTGAGATTTTGCGTGCCGAGATCGGCATCACTTTCAGTAAGGTGCTGGAGCACGCGGGCGTTTATCCTTGCACCCCCGCAGGTCGCGAAGCCTTCCTGCGTTTTACCGATTCCCTCTAAAAAACAAGAAAATGCTTGTAAAAACGACTTCTGCTGTAGGCAGAAGTCGTTTTTTTAGTTGCTTTTTTCAAAAAAACACTTGCAAAACTGAATGATATGCAGTATAATTTGCATTACAATTTATATTGCAATATAATATTGCTTGTAAATTATCTGCGCAATCGAGGTGCATAATTGTCCTTGGGAGTGGAAGGTGCGGTTATGTGCCTTGGTTGTTTGCACAAAAAGAATGGAGTTATGAAAAATGGCAAAGAAGATTTCAATTAAAAAACTGCTGCTGAGTACGCTTGCCGTGGTAACGGTTGCCGTTGTTTCGATTACGGGAACAATTGCCTACCTGCAGGATAGCGACAGCGACGTCAACGTGATGACTCTCGGAAATGTTTCTATCCGTCAGAACGAAGAACAGCGCGTTGATCCTTCAAAAAACGGCGTCCTTACCGAAGCTGACATTGAGGATTTTGAGCAGGCAAAGCCCATTTATCCCTACGTTGACGTAAACCTCAACGGTGCAATGAGAGATGACTATGAGGAGATTACCTTCCCCAATGGAAAAACTCACAAACTGTTTATTGGCGATAATGCAATCGACAAGCTGGTGTCTGTGACCAACACAGGCAAGACAGACGCATACGTTCGTACAGTGATCGCACTTGAGGCACCTACGGACAAAATTGATCTTTCCTTCAACTCTACCGATTGGACGATGGATAAAACTGCAAGTTCTCATAGCATTGAGGTTGACGGTGTAAAGTATGACCTTTTTGTGTGCGTGTACAAGAACGTTCTCAAGCCCGGCGAGACCACTCCCTACAGCTTGATGCAGATTCTTCTCGACAGAACTGCCACGAACGAGGACGCTGCAGCTTATGGCGATACATACGATGTTCTTGTTCTCTCCCAGGCAATTCAGACCGCCGGCTTTGAAGACGCTGCTACTGCTTTGAATACAGGCTTCGGTGTAGTTGATTCCGTTAGCGCTGCCGAATGGATGGGCGGCGCCATTGAGGCATATCAGAATAGCTTCCCTGATGTTTGGGACGGTACTTCCGATACCACTTGGTATAACGATGCCGATACAGAATTTACTTTGACTTCTGCTGAACAGTTGGCCGGATTAGCTGAACTGGTTAACACAAGTACTAACTTTGAGGGAAAGACTGTAAAGCTTAATCGCGATGTAGATATGTCCGGACACAACTTCACTCCCATTGGCGGTTTTGATAAGGAAAATGCTTATTTTGCAGGAACCTTTGATGGTGATGATCATACCATTTTCGGCTTGACTGAAAATGGATGGGACCTTGGCTATGAATATGGAGAAACATCCGGTATGGGACTTTTTGGGGTAGTGTATAACGCTACTATCAAGGATGTTAAGATTGACAACGCTGAAATTTCTATGGAAGCCGTTGTTATGGGTGTGGTCGCCGGTTATGCTAACGGCGATTGTACATTTGAGGGTATCGACATTACCAATACGCAAATAGCAAATTACAACTGGGATACCGGTGGTATTGTTGGGCAGGTCTATGGATCTGGTTGTACCTTTACCTTCAAGGATATTGTTGTTGATGAGACCACAACGATTTCCGGCCATTGGGGCACTTGGGATGTTTCTGCCGGCGGTGTCATAGGCCGTACGGCTAACGGTGTCAATGTAGTTATGGAAGACATTACTGTTGCCGCTAAGCTTGACGTTTATAATGATGTTTGTGCGGCTTATCAGTGGTATGCTTATCGTTATTCCGGTATGCTCGTTGGTTATACCAAGACTACCGCAGTAACGGATGGCAGAACTGTTGCAACAGCTCCTCATGTTACTTGTAAGAATGTAACTGTCATTTATGACGATTGGGCTAATTATACCTATTGTCAGCCTTCCAATGTGGCGCCGCAGTATGTTCGTGTACAGGGCGGATATTCCACAGATCCTTATTATTCCGGCAGACATTGGACGGCAGGCGTAGATGCGGCGGGCAATAAAATGGTTGATGATAACCATGTACATGCTGCCGGACAAGCCCATAACGAGCTCATCGTATTTGATCAGCTCTTTGGCGGCGGTCAGGGCGTTTACGGTACTGCGACCCATGATGGCGTAACCGTTATTTATAATAATAAATAAGCAAAAAAACACCCCGCGTGAGCGGGGTGTTTTTTTGCTTATTCTTCGTTAGCTTCCTCGGTGACTTCCTCGTTGGCTTCTTCGGCAGCTCCTTCTTCGATCTCTTCCGCGCCTTCGATGATCTCCACCGTTTTGTTGTGGAAAAGCTCGTTCCATTTCTTCAGATCATTGGCGCGGTCGGCCTTGAAATAGCAGGACTTCATTTCCTCCAGCAAAGCATCGTTGCGCTTGATCTTGCCGCCACTCTCCAGCAGCGCTTCGTACAGTACGTCGTAGGCATCGGCAGCCTTGGAATATTCCTTCAGCTTTACGTAGGCATCGCCGCGCTGTACGCAGAGATCACACATTACTTCGGGGGTCATGGCAAATTCCTGCTCGGCATATTCCAGCAAGCCGATCGCCCGATCGTATTGCCGCAGTTGAATAAAGTAAACTGCATTCCAAATGGCGCTTTCTGCCGACTTCGGCTTGGCATACCGCTTCAGCAAAAAGTCTGCTAATATGAAAAACAGAATGGCCGCCACAAATCCAATAATGATCCAGCCGATATAGTTCATATTGTTCTCCTTAATTAATTCAGAATTTCAGCAGCTTGATGAAAAGACCGCCCTGAACGGTTCTGTTCTGGAAGCCGCGATGGAGCGCCTTAGAGGTGAAATACCAATCGGTGAAGGGTACGCGGTCGATGGTCTCGTTGAGGAAATCCCACATCCGATCTACGATCAGGTTGAAATACTCCTCGTCGGTCTCG
Source organism: Clostridia bacterium (assembly GCA_017396865.1). Next base: position 3,327 of record JAFQKO010000059.1, read on the forward strand.
TCCAGCATAACGCTCCAAAGCTGCCAGTCGCTCTTGGTGTAGTCGGAGCGGCTGTCGAGAGGCAGACCGTACTTGTTGATCATCTTCTTGTAGTAGGCCAGCTCGTTCTTCTTGACCTCGTCGCTGTAAATGTGCAGGTCGAGCAGGTTGTCCCAAACCATGTTGTATTTGATGCTCCAGGTATCCTCCTGGTCGAAGGCCAGGCGGGTATGATCGCCGCTGCTTGCGCCCTTCTCCCAAAGCTTGGCAAATTCGGCGGCCTTGGCCATGTACTTTTCAGCCTCGGCGGCATTGCCGGTGTCCTTCAGCATCTTGGCAAAGGCGGCAATACCCATCGCAGCCTTAACGGAAAGGTTGCAGTTATGGGCAAGGTGGCCTGCAAAGTCGTCGGTGCAGAGCTGGTTGGCGGGATCGTAGCCTGCCTCCAGCAGATAATCCGCCCATTGCTTCAGGATGGCTTCGTGCTGCTTGAAGTAGGTGAAATCCTTCTTGGCATAGCAAACGCCTGCCACGCAAAGGATCATGTTGCCGCATTCCTCAACCGGCATCTGCTTTTCGAAGGCGGTGATGCCTCTGAAGAAATAGCGGTTGCTGTAGCCGTAAACCTGCGCATTGGCAAGGGGATAGCGGCCGGCATCGTGGGGCGCAAAATCAAAGTCCCAAAGCCCCTTGTCGATCAGCTTGAAGATGGGATTGAGCATCCCTTCAACCAGCTCGGGCGCATAGATCAAAAAGAGGGGAATGGAGGGATAGGTTACGTCAACGGTGGCAATGCAGCCGTTGGAGTAATTCTCCTTGGAGAAGAACTGGATCTCGCCATCGTGCCAGGTCAGCTTGTGGGCGGCAACGGTCTGGCGATAGGCCAGATTCAAAATGTCGGCATACTTGGGGCTGATGGCAGAGGCCTTGGCGGTCAGCTCCTCCTCGAAAGCGGCGACCCGCTCCTTGATGGAAGCATAATCGTTGATGGCCAGCTTCATAATATCATCGAAGGTCTCGCCGTCCTTGCGCCAGTAGGCTTCGATGTTTTCGTTGAAATATTGAATGGACTTAACGTCATCATAACCGACCGCCACAAAATCCTCAGCCTCACCCTTGAGCGTAAAGCGCTTCTTGGCAAAGAGGGCGGGGTAGTGGGGATGGATGGTTGCAGTCTCATATTCATTGTAGTATTCGGGCGGGGGATTTTCACCGTTGGGGCCCTGATAATTGAGGGTGATGGTGGGCTGCATGGTGTTGCCGTAGGTCTTGCGGATAAATTTGTTGATGCGGGAAACGGGCAGAGCAACCATGTTCCAATCGGGGGCGATTAAATGGAGGGTACCCCATTCAATGCGGTGATCATCACCGCTGCGCTTGAGCATCCGCTCGGTACCGCTGGAGGCGGTGAGGGAGAGGGCGGTTCTGCCAAAGGTAACGCTTTGTGCACCGTTATCAACGCACATCTCGCAGCTGACGCCGAGGAAGATCTCAACGTCGTGCTCCTTGCCGTCCATAGCGGTCAGCTTGTAGGAAATGTAGGTGATGGGTCTGCTCAAAAGCTTCAGGTCGTCGGGCAGCAGGGGGCTCATAAAGGAAAGCTCCAACCGAACGATCTCGTTTTCAAAGGTGTATACGGTGGTCAGCGCCTTAACGGTTACGTCCACCTGCGGCAGAGCAGGGAACTCGGTCGCATAGCGATTATTGTCAGGCTGACCTTTTCCAATAAACTGATAAACCTCACCGTCGATGGCAATGGAGCCGGTGATGAACTGCCGTGCGCCGGTCCAATGGCGAGGAACGTCATCGGTCAGCTTGTCGGCAAAGGACCAGACGTTGAACATCGGGTCATTGGTGATCAGCGGCACGCAGGGTGCTCTCAGCTTGCTGTTTTGCATTTCAATAATCCTCCGTATATGATTTAATATTAATAATAAAATTATAAATTATAACGACTTGTTTTGCAAGTATTTCTGTTAAAAACCGTAAAATATGGCAATTATATCATAAAACCTTTGCTTGCAAATTAAACTAGTAAAAGAATTTATATAAATCGCTTGACAAATTATTAAATAGTGATACAATAAAGTCAAGAGGTGTTAGAGATGAAGAAAAGTGTATATTCGTTGGTTTTGATGGACGACGTGGTGGCACAGGTGGATCGGCTGGCCTATTCGATGCATACCAATCGTTCTAATATGATCAATCAAATATTGGCGGAGTATTGCTCGATGCTTACCCCCGAAAAGCGGATGAGCAATACCTTGGCGCAGCTATCCCAACTGTTGGGAAGGGGAGGCTTTCAACCGATGGCCGAGCCCACCGCTACCATGCTGGTGGTACGCAGTGCGCTGAATTATAAATATAATCCCTCTATCCGCTATCGGGTGGAGCTGTTTCGCCAGGTTGAGCCGGAATTCGGCCAGCTGCAGGTGCAGCTTCGTACTCAAAATCAAGAGCTGATATATTATGTAAATCAGTTCATGCTCCTTTGGGCGAAGCTGGAGCAGAATTATCTGAATTTCCCTCGATCATCGGTAGAAAACGGTCGATTTTTGCGTAATTTACGGTTTGATCCCGTCTTCGAGCGGGAACCGGAGCGTTTGAGTGAATCGGTAAATAATTATGTAAACTATTTTGACCGTGCATTAAAACTGTATTTTGAGTATTTAAATCATCCCGCCATGGCCGCCCGCCTGGTGGAGGAGGTGCTGCGGGAATATGCCGCAGGAGAGTTGAAGGGAGTGTAAAGAATGAACGTAGATCGTTTTACCGAAAAAAGCTTGGAAGCCTTGCAAATTGCCGAGCAGACTGCCTCGGCCAATAAAAATGCCTCGGTGGAGCAGGTGCATCTGCTTCATGGACTGCTGACGCAGAAAAACGGTTTTGTCGGCGGCATTATGCAGAAGATGGGCGTGCAGGGGCTGGAGGAGGAATGCACCCGCTTGCTTCAGGCACTGCCCACCTTAAGCGGCAGCGCACAGCTGATGGTGAGCGGCGAACTGAATCAGGCGTTGCTTGCCGCCGAAAAGCAGGCGGAGCAGATGGGAGATTCTTATATTTCCGTCGAGCATCTGATGTATGGCTTGCTGGAGCACGCAGATGCAACCCTTAAAAAGGTGTTCTCCGCTCATAATATCAATAAGAAGAATTATCTCGCCGCCCTGAAGGAGCTGCGCGGCAATCAGCGGGTTGATTCCCAAAACCCCGAGGATACCTTTGATGCGCTGAATAAATACGGACGTGATCTGGTGGAGGCGGCGCGCCAACAAAAGCTGGATCCCGTGATCGGTCGGGATGAGGAAATCCGAAACGTGATTCGAATTCTTTCCCGCAAGACGAAGAATAATCCGGTACTGATCGGCGAGCCGGGCGTTGGTAAAACCGCCATCGCCGAAGGTCTGGCGTTGCGGATCGTGCGGGGCGACGTGCCGGAGCACCTGAAGAACCGTAAGCTGTTCTCCCTCGATATGGGCGCGCTGATCTCGGGCGCCAAATACCGCGGCGAGTTTGAGGAACGCCTCAAGGCGGTGCTTAAGGAGGTGCAGAAGAGCGAGGGCGAGATTATCCTCTTTATCGATGAGCTGCATACCATCGTCGGTGCAGGTAAAACCGAAGGCTCGATGGATGCGGGCAATCTGCTGAAGCCGATGCTGGCCCGCGGTGAGCTTCATTGCGTCGGCGCCACTACCTTGAATGAGTATCGCCAATATATCGAAAAGGACGCTGCGCTGGAGCGCCGCTTCCAGCCCGTGCTGGTGGCAGAGCCCACCGTGGAGGATACTATTTCCATTCTGCGCGGTCTGGAGGAGCGGTATGAGGTTTACCACGGCGTGAAGATTCAGGACCAGGCGCTGATCGCTGCCGCCACCCTTTCAGATCGATATATTTCCGATCGCTTTTTGCCCGATAAGGCCATCGACCTGGTGGATGAGGCCTGTGCGCTGATTAAAACCGAAATGGAATCGATGCCCACCGAGCTGGATGAAAAGCAGCGTAAGATCATGCAGCTGGAGATCGAGGAGCAGGCGTTGAAAAAGGATGAGGATCCCTTGTCCGAGGCGCGCCTTGCGGAGCTGCGGAAGGAAATGGCCACCCTGCGGGATGAATTCAATGCCATGAAAGCGAAATGGGAGAATGAAAAGAAGGAGATCTCGGCCATTCAAAAGCTCCGCGAGGAGATCGAGCAAACCAATCATGCCATCCAACAAGCAGAAAATCAATATGATCTGAATAAGGCGGCCGAGCTGAAATACGGCAAGCTGCCCGATTTAAAGAAGCGGTTGGAGGAGGCAGAGCAAACCGAGCGCACCAAGCGAGAGGAATCGCTTCTGCGGAATAAAGTCACCGAGGAGGAGATTGTGAAAATTGTCGCCCGCTGGACAGGGATCCCCGTCGCCAAGCTGATGGAGGGGGAGCGGGATAAGCTGCTCCGCCTGGATGAGATTCTGCACCGCCGTGTGGTCGGGCAGGATGAAGCGGTGCAAACCGTCTGCGATGCCATTCTGCGCTCCCGCGCAGGGATTCGGGATCTTTCCCGCCCGATCGGATCGTTCTTGTTCCTCGGCCCAACCGGTGTCGGTAAAACCGAGCTGGCCAAGGCCTTGGCCGAAGCGCTGTTCGATGATGAAAAGAGCATGATCCGCATCGATATGAGCGAGTATATGGAGAAGTATTCGGTCTCCCGCCTGATCGGCGCCCCTCCGGGCTACGTGGGCTATGATGAGGGCGGCCAGCTTACCGAAGCGGTGCGCCGCCGCCCCTATTCGGTGGTGCTGTTTGATGAGGTGGAAAAGGCCCACCCCGACGTCTTTAACGTGCTGCTGCAGGTGCTGGACGACGGACGGATCACCGATAGCCAAGGCAGAACGGTCGATTTTAAAAATACTATTTTGATTTTGACCTCCAACCTCGGCTCCGATCTGATTTTGGAGGGGATCGAAAACGGCGAAATTTCTCCCGCCGCCCGCAGCGGTGTGGAGCAGCTGCTGCGCCGCTCCTTCCGTCCCGAGTTTTTGAATCGATTGGATGAAACGGTGTTTTATAAGCCGCTCTCCAAGGAGAATATCGGGATGATCGTAGAGCTGTTGCTGAAGGAGCTGCAGGCCCGCTTGGCCGATAAGCAGCTTCGGGTAGAGCTGACCGATGCCGCCAAGAGCTATATCGTGGAGGCAGGCTACGACCCCAATTTCGGTGCCCGTCCGTTGCGCCGCCTGATGCAGCAAAAGCTGGAAACGCTGATCGCCCGACGTATTTTGCAGGGTGCTGTTCAAGCAGGGGATACCCTGACTGTGGATTACGCCGACGGCGCCGTCTTTCTGAAATAAAAAATCGCCCGTACGCATTGCGTATGGGCGATTTTTGTAAAAGAATGTCCACATGAAGTAACATGAACAACGAATAAAAATTTAACTTTATTTTACACTTTTAACACGAGGTTGCAAAAAATACGGAATATTTTTAATTTTATGTTGCATTTTTTAACGATATGTGGTATTATTCACTTAAGAACAAAAATTGAGGTGTATTCATGCAAAAGTATTTGGATCGTGAAGTGAGTTTTGTTTTCGATGAGGGCTATTTTCCCGATATTCGGTTAAGCCTTTGTTGCTGCCATCGGTATAACCCCTCCGAGAGCTTCGGCCCGATCGTTCCGAATCGCTATGTGCTGAATATTGTGGAGGCAGGCCGTGGCGTGCTGGATCACAGTAATCGTCGGTTCAGCGTTGCGGCGGGTCAGGCCTTCGTGCTGTTTCCCGGTAAGCCGGTTTCCTGGAAGGCCGATAGCATCGAGCCTTGGAACTATATCGGCGTAGAGCTGGCAGGCGCTGATGCCGAAAAATTCATTGAGCGGCTCGGCATTACTCCGCAGACGCCGATCATTGATTTTTCCTCCCGCCAGAAGGCGATGGAATCGGCCTATGAGCTTTTGGTGGAATGTGAAAAGAAATATCCAAACCAATTTTCGATTTGCGGCTGCTTCTATAATCTGCTGGAGTGTTTGGATGAAAGCTTGGTCGCCCGTAAGCTGCCCGCCAAGAACTTTTATATGACCCGCGCCGTGGAATACATAAAGGAAAACTATAATAAAAACCTCAGTGTAGAGAATATCGCCAATATGCTGGGGATCGAGCGGAGCTACCTTTCCCGCTTGTTTAAGACCTATAAGAATAAAAGCACCCAAAATTATATCATTGACTATCGAATCCACCGTGCCAAGAAGATGTTCGAGGAGGAGGATCTGAACGTTTCGCAGGTCTGCGCCGCCGTCGGCTATACCAATATTTATTGCTTCTCCCGCATCTTTAAAAGCCGCGTAGGGATGAGCCCAAAAGAATATCGCGAGCGCTGTAAGCGTGAAAATGTTGAAGTTTTTTCCGAATAAAAAATAGCAAGATAGGTCAGCCTATCTTGCTATTTTTGTTTATTTCCAGCGGATCTCACCCTCGCAATTATTATCGTGACACAGCTTCAGCAGTTCATTCGCCTGCGAAAGCGGAATGTTCGCCGCAATACAGGTGGGTGTGTTTGCGAAGGAGTGCTCGCAGGTGACTTTTGCTATTTCTTTGGCAAGGGGTTTGGCGATACCTAATTTTTTGATGAGAATATTTCTCGTTTCCTTCTCGTTGCCATATCGGCCCGCAACAAAGTAAAAGCTGACCGTTTCGTTAGGGTTGACCGCAGGCTCTTTGTAGTCCCGAATGATGTCGTCCAGCGGCTCTGCATGGAGGTAGGTCAAGCCATTATGCTTGTGAATCGCCCAGCGAACGTCACCGGCTGCATCAATCGGAACGTCATGTGCGATATAGCAAGGTGCTTGCCGAATGATTTCATCAGCCTTCTCTTGGCTGAAGCCCAACTTTTCAACGATATCATTTTTGACAAGTGAACTCCACTTTCCGGCATCGTGCAAATAGATGCTTACCGTGTCTCTCTTGAGATATTTATGCCTGCTGAAAACATTCTCGCCCTCAACCTCTTCGCAGATATCGGGAATGATGTTTGCTACGTATCTTACCATATACTTATCCAGAACGTCCAAACCGGAGAAGTATTGGGGATTTGTAACACTCATCGCTACCTCGCCCTCGATATCTTTAATGAAGGTTTTCCGTCTGCTTTCTTTGTGGTCGAAGGAGATATGCGTCCCATCCGGATGAAGGCGAATACAATGACGAAAGCCGGTGTTGCGGCAATCATATAAGCGGTGGCAGCGCTCGGCGATCCTCTCGTAATGAGCGGCCTCTGCAGGTGTGGCCCGTTCGATGGCGCGCTTATAGTAGATGTCGTCCTTCATGGGATAGGCAACCTCTTGCGCCAGCATATCGTCATCCACCGCTCCGAGGAAGGTTCTCAACCAAGCCCAATAATATTTTGCGGGAACGTCTCCCTTTTTTAGATTGATCGCAAGGGTAATGGATTCTTGCGCGCAGTTATGAAGGGAGCCTTGATCCGAGGCTAAATCCTCATCCGCATTGGCGAGGTATTCGGCAGCTTTGGTTTGGTTATTCTCCCGGATTTTATCCAGTACCCGATTGTAACGTGCCTGCTCCTCGGGAGAGGCGCATTGCATGGCGGCTTGAAAATAGGTGCTGCCATCCAGATGACCGATAAAATCGTCCAGCGCTTCCTCGGAGGGGAATTCCTCAACCGAAAGCATCATACCCCAATGGGCGCGGCTGTAATCGGGCTTGATTTCAATGGCTTTTTCAAAAAGTTCATAGGCTCCGTCAAAATCATTGTCTTTCAAGGCCTCAAAGCCGCGGTCGCAATAGGCTTGAACTTCTTTGGCAAAGCTTGCCTCAATCAGGCTGTCGATGCGTTCAAATCGCATCCGTTCTTCGGCGTTGGCATATTCCATTGCCATCTTGTAGCGAGGCTCTGCTTTGATATCAAGGCGCATGTCGGCAAGCGCTTCATCGTTGCTCGCCTCGTGACCAACCAAGAGCAAGCCCCAATGGGCAAGCGCGGTGTCGGATTTCTTTTCGATCGCCTTTTGGAAGTATTCGTCAGCCTTGGAAAAGTCGCTGACGGCAAGCTGTTGATAGCCCAAATTGCAAAGGTTTGCCGCCTCGGCGGAAAGCATGTCGTTCGCATTGAAGGAATGCGCTGCGGTAGCGGCGCTTTTTTGGGCGCTCACCCGCAGATCGCCAATGAGACTGTCAATATTACTGCAGAGCTTTTCTTTTGCGCCGAGCTCCCCGAGATTCACCGCCTGATAGGCCGCAAGGGAAGAGGGCAACTGTTCCGGACGCATATCTTTAAGCGCAGTTACGATGTATTTGGATTTGTTTTGCGCCCTTGCCTCGGCAACCATCTTTGTGTAACGGCTCCACTCGTTTTTAACCCAAGTGGCGTTGACGTATTCGGGCTTCGTGCCAACGAGCACCATCACCGTTGCGCTGGAAAGGGCGGCATAAATGATCGGTTCATACTCCTGACCCGCTTTATCTTTTAAGGTGATGTTGGAGAAGAATACCTTTAGACCTAAATTCTTGGTGAGGTAGTAATAAAGCTCTTGGGCAAGCAAGCTGTCCTCGGTGGGGCGGCCGTATTCGTCGGTGGCCTTAAAGTTGATAAAAACGTCGTAGGGCTCCTCCTTGGCGGCGATCAGCTTGATCTTTTTCTGATATTCGTCGATGGTCTGCGCCTCGGACATGTAGTATTCCGACATCCCGCGCTCGGCCTTCATCACCGCCATCTTGTAGTCGCCGTCGTCCAGAATGGAGCCTTCCAGCGTTCTGTGGCAGGTGGGCAGATATCTGCCGTCGCTGTCTTTTACGTATTCGATACCGTAACGGCAGAGAACTCTGCCCCAATAAGCCTCGGCTTCATCGGGGGTAATGCGGATAATCTCTTCATAGAGATTTGCCGCATCGTCAAAGGATTTTGTTTCAAAGCGCAGGTTGTTGGCGCGCTCTAAAAGTTCGGCATTGTCCTTGGGCTTCGGGGTCTTATGGCGGCAGGAGCGGCATTGTAAAAGCTCGCCTACCTCGGTAAACTCGGTATCGCCGCAAATTTTGCATTTAATCAGTTTTGCCATAATCGATCTCTCCTATTTGATCAATTTTGCGAGATTGTTTCTTTGAGTCAGCATGAGCTGGATGGCTTTGATGGATGCGTTCATATCTTCGGCATCGGCCAATTCGATAACGGCAATTTCGATTTTTGTCTCAAGCTCGACCAGATCCTTGTGCGCGATCGGCTTGGAATATTTAAATTCCTCGGCCAATGCCTCCACCTTGATTCGGGTCTCACGGTCTGCGATGCCGGCGGCAAGATCTTCCAGTTTGGCCGTCATGGTGCGGATAAAATCATTCTTTAATTTTACCTTTTCGATGACGTTCTCGGCGTTGGTTTTCTGTACCAAAGCCAAAATAAAATAAATCGCAAAAATGGCAAAAACGATCAGTTGAACAACGAAAACCCATTGCAGAGCAAGCAGTCCGATCAGCATATGTAAAACAGAGAGGATGCCTGCTGCTGCAAAATAGACCGTACCGATGTAATAGAGTGGTGCATTGAAGAATACGTCGCGAATGGTCGTTTCTTTGTTTGCGAAGAGTAAAAGGATCAATATGGCAATCAATGCATTAAAGGTGAAGAATCCAAACCCCACCCAAAAGGCGGCCGATCCTTCGGTGATGATCCCGACGATCAAACTGATGAACAGATAGATGCCGCCGACAAGGGCTAAAAACAAATTGGAGATCTTGGTCGTTTTCATAATCGTTTCTCCTTATTCACATTTTGTGCCGCATTCGGGGCAGAATTTTCCGCCCTCAAATTTGTTGCCGCAATTCGCACAGATCTTTTCGGTGGGAATTAAACTGCCGCCGCATTCCAAGCAGAACTTGCCGCCTTGAACGGTCGCGCCGCAATGGGGGCAGGTAACGGTTTGCGCAACCTCCACCTTGGTACCGCATTCGAGGCAGAATTTGGCACCTTGCGCCAGGGGAGAGCCGCAGTTTTTGCATTTCGCTGTTTCGGCGGGCTGTTGGGGGGCGGCCTGCGGTGATGTGTTCATCATTCCGCTGAAGTTATCGGTCATGCCGTTCATACTTTCTTTTACCATTCCGCCAACGGCACCCATGGCGCCGAGGCCAACGCCCATCTGCATGAATCCGCCCGCCATGCCGCCTGCCATACTGTTGTCGTTTGCGGCGGCGGTGCCGAGAACATCAAACTGCCGTTCCTGCTGGTAGGTGTAGCCCTGCGCGGCGCGGAATGCCGCTTCGCCCTGGCCGGCAATGCCTTTTTCCTGGGCTTTGAGCTGTGCTTCCAGAATTCTGGCTTTTCCGCCGCCACCCTGCAGCTTTTGCAGATCCAAAAGCTGACGATAGTTTTCATTTTCTTCATCCACGTGGATGCGTTCAATGATGAACTGGGTGATCTTCAGGCCGTATTCGGCGAAGATCTGCTCCACCTCGGGTCGAACGGCATTCATGATCTGGGTTCTGTAGCGAGGTGCATTGATGATGGAGCCCGCCTGATCATAAATGGCATTGATCAGCGCGTTGTCGACCGCGCTGGTGACCAGTTCTAAAAAGCGGTCCTCCAGCTCATCGCGGTTAAAGCCCCATTCGGTGCCGTTGATTTTTTCAATCAGCTTGCGTGCATTTTCAACCCGCAGATTGTATAATCCGCGTGCACCGATGGGAAAAACAAATCCGTCTTCCTGATAGGTGATTTCGCCGACACCCCAACGAATCTGTGGAATTTCGACCTTATTCACGTAATAAAGTTCCGCCTGAAAGGGCGTTTTGGTGCCTTGGATCTTTTGAATGATTCTCTTGATAAAGGGGGTCTCGCAGGTTTCAAGCACATGAAGCCCGGCTCCTAATTCATCGGATGCTTCGCCGTTCATGTAGAATACCGCGCCTTGTGATTCGTTTACAATTACAACGGAACCGGAATTGAAATCTCGAATCGGACTTTTCCAAACAAGATCTTCATTGTTTCCTCCAAAGCGGATTTCTTCTCTGATTTGAGCCATGGTGAAATACCTCCTAAATAAAATAGAACAACATAATCAGTATTATGTAATTTATGTTTAAATTATAGCATGCTTTCAACTCAATTACAATGCTTTTTAGACGGAAAAGTATGATAAAATGCACATTTCACGAATTAAATGCCACGCCAAAAAGCCTTTTCGACTGAAAAGGCTTGGTTTTGTGCGCTATTTATGAGGTTACAGCCTCCGCCATCGGCGGAGGTTGTTTTATTTGCAACATAATACTGATTATGTTGCTCCACCGCATATGCGGTGGTTTTTTATAAAATCAACCGCATATGTTCCATTCGTTTCCGATGCTCGCTGCTGTTTGTGATGATATAAATTCGGGTGGTATTGATGCTGCTGTGCCCGAGAATGTCGGCAAGCTTTGCAAGATCCTTTTCAAGACCGTAGAAGGTGCGTGCAAAAAGATGCCGCAGGTTGTGGGGGAAAACCTTGCGTGGGTCTACATCCGCCAAAGCGCACAGATTTTTCATTTCCCGCCAGATGTTGGTTCGGCTCATCGGCCTTCCGTTGCGGGTAATGAAAAGGGCGCCCGATTTGATGTTGTGCTCCGCCGCATAGTGAAGCAACTTTTTTTGAAGGGCTTGAACAATCAATACCGTGCGCGTTTTTCCTTTGAGAGAAACCGTTGCTTCTCCTTTTCTGGCCGCTTCAACAGTGATGAATTGCAATTCGCTGACGCGAATTCCCGTTCCGCAGATCGTTTGAATCAGAAGATTTAATCGTGCGTTCTGCTTCTGCTTGGCGGCGCTCAATAGGCGCAGATATTCTGCTTTGGTCAGCTCTTTTTCGGTGGAACAGTAAACCTGCCGTTGCAGGCGAATGGCTTTCGTTTTGCATTCTGTCCAGCCGAGAAACGAGAATAAACTGTTGACGGATGCCAACATGGAGTTGATGCTGCGAGCAGCATAATTTTCGGCGAGCAGTTTATTTTTGTAGCCGATCACCCGTTCCTTGGTGATCGGCTTTTCGCATACATACTCTGCAAAGGCGCGGATATCGCGGATATATTTTGAGATCGTATTGTTGCTTTTTTCTTCGCTCTTTAGATATTCGGTGAATTTTTTAATGAGTTGCGTGGTTAGAATACGCTCTTTCATAATGCTACCTCCCGGATTTTTTGAATTTTACCCGAAAAGTATGATTATAAATGCCTTTTAAATTTTAGTAAAGATTAAATGTATTTTTCTTTTAATTGTCGAAGAATCTTTTTCTCCAATCGTGATACCGAAACCTGGCTCAGACCCAGCTCGGCGGCGGTGGCGCTTTGGGTTTGATCCATAAAATAGCGTAAAACCATCAGCCGTCGCTCCTGCGGGGGCAGTGTTCCCAAAAGCTCCTGCACCATTACTCGATTGAGCGCTCCTTCCTCGGGTGAGCTTACGCTCGGATCGATCCCGCCCTCCTCGGGCGGCAGATCGAGCGAAAGGGTGGGGCGGGTTGCCTCCGTTGCGGTGAGGATGGCTTCCTCCGATAGCCCTGTGGCTGCGGCTAATTCTGAAATGCGGGGCTCCCGTCCGAGCGTTTGGGTCAGCGTTCGTAATGCTCGATCGATCTTCAGTTTATCCTCTTTGTATTTGCGGGATACCTTGATGCTTCCTTGGTCTCGCAGATAGGTTTTGATCTCGCCGATGATTTTGGCCACCGCATAGGTGGAAAACTGCACCTGCTTTTCGGGATCAAAATCCCGTGCCGCCTTGATGAGTCCGACCGACCCGATCTGGATTAAGTCTTCATCCTCAACGCCAAACCCGCGGTATCGCTTCACCGCCATCCGAACCAGCCCTAAGTTTTCTTCCACAAGGCGATCCTTTACCTGTTGCAAGCAAATCACTCCTTGGAACAGATTTGCTTGGTAAAGGTAACGGTTGTCCCCACGCTCGGCTTGGAGCGTACGCGCACCTTGTCCATAAAGGTTTCCATGATGGTAAAGCCCATCCCGCTTCGTTCTTCGGTGTTGCCGGTGGTGAAAAGCGGCTCCATCGCGCGGGCAACATCTTCAATGCCTTGCCCGCGATCTTTGATGGTAATGGTAAGCTTGCCGTTATCGTAGATTCTTGCTGTTAAGTAGATGGTACCGAGCGTATTGCGATAGCCGTGCACAATGCAGTTGGTTACCGCCTCGCTGACCGCCGTTTTGATTTCGCTGATCTCCTCCACCGTCGGATCCAGTTGGGCGGCAAATGCCGCAACCGCAATGCGGGCAAACCCTTCGTTTGCCGAGCGGGATAAAAAAGAAAGCTTAATTTGATTGCTTGCTTTCATCGTTGTTCCTCCTTTATTTGGTTACTTTCACATAGCGATTGATTCCCGCCATATCGAATATTTTTTTGGTAGGTCCGCAGAGATGTCGCAGCTCAACGGTGCCGTCCATTTGATCCATCAGCTTGCGGCGTCCCATAACAACCGCCAGCCCCGAGCTGTCCATAAAGCTGACTCCGCCGAAATCTAAGATCAGCAGCGTTGGCCGATGACGCTTGATCTTAAAATCGATGCTCTCGGATAATCCTCGCGCCGAGTGATGATCGAGTTCGCCGCAGAGCTTGACCTCCAATTCGTTGAAATTGTTTTGAAATGTAACGTTCATGGTTTCCTCCTTCAAACAAAATGCCCTTTCGGTAGTATAACCGAAAGGGCATGTCTTATTCTGTCAATTTTTGGAAGAGAGTAAACTTTTTATGGTATTGGCCATATCGCCTACCATATAGAGGGAGCCCGCAATCAAAATGGGGCCACCCTTTTCGAGGGCAAGAGCCGCCGCCTGCTCATAGTTTTTGCAATCGGTGCAATCATCGCAGAAAAGATCGGCAATGTTTTTGAGATCGTAGGCGGTCATGGCACGGGGGAGAGGCGGTTGAACCGTAATAAAGGCTTTTGCCCGTGATGCCAACTGCCGAACTGCGTATTGATAGGGCTTATCCTTCATCATCGCAAAGATGACGGTCGGCTGACGGAGCTCATCCATTGTATCAATCGCATTCAGCAGGGTGTCGATCCCGTCCTTGTTGTGCCCGCCGTCTGTAAAGACCAATGGATTTCGGCAGATCGCCTCTAAGCGGGAGGGAATATAGGCGGCAGCTAAGCCCGCTTGGATGCTGTCTTCATTGCAGTTCACCAATTTTAGTGCCTCGATCGCCGTTGCGGCATTTCCTGCTTGGTGGGCTCCGCGTAAAGCGGTGCGATACTTCTTCTCTTTGTAAATGAACTGCGTTCCTTCTAAATTTGCCTCAAGCAGTTCGGTTGGTTCGCATAGGATCATCGGTGCATTTTTTGCCATCGCTTGCTCTCGGATCACGGCGATTGCCTCTTCGGAATTGTCTCTGTATACAACAACAGGACAGTTCTCTTTGATGATGCCTGCTTTCTCAAAGGCGATCTTTTCGACGGTGTCGCCTAAAATTTCGGTATGATCCAAGGAAATGGAGCAGATCACCGAGGCAATCGGCGCTTCAATGACGTTCGTCGCATCAAACCGTCCGCCCATGCCGACCTCCAAAACCGCAATGTCGCAGTTTTCTTCTTTGAAATAAAGAAAACCAATGGCAGTAACGATCTCGAACTCAGTCGGTTGTTCCGCTCCCTCGCTCAAAAGCGCCGCCTCTGCCGCTTGCACCCGTTCGGTGATGGCGGCAAGCTGCTCTCTTGCGATCATTTGCCCATTGATGGCGAAGCGTTCCCGAAAATCATAGATGAAGGGCGAGGTGAATAAGCCCACCTTACGCCCCGATGCCTGCAGGGCGGAAGCGATCATTGTTGCGGTAGAGCCTTTTCCGTTGGTTCCCGCAATATGGAGAAAGGGCAACCCCCGGTGAGGGTTGCCCAGCTTCTCCAGCAGGGCTTTGATCCGATGCAGTCCCGGTGCGGAGCCGTGGACCTTTCGGCTATGAATAAAGGTTAAAGCCTGCTCATAATTCATCTGTTTTTCATTTCCTCAATGCTCTTGTTCAGATCGGCGATCAAAGCCACGATCCGATCCTTCTTGGCGGTCTCGGCTTCAACCAAGGCGGCGGGGGCTTTGGCGATAAAGCCTTGGTTGCTCAGCTTGCCTTCCACACGCTTGAGTTCGCCTTCGGCCTTCTCTAATTCCTTGGTCAGGCGGGCGATCTCGCCTTCGATGTCAACCAGCTCTGCAAAGGGAATGTAGAGGGATGCACCGTTGCATACCAGCTTAACGGTACCGTCGGGGGCGGTTTCGTTGAGATAAACGGCATCGGTGCCGGCCAACTTTTGATAGAAGGCTTCTGCACCCTCAAACCACTCGGCATGGGCGGTCTCAATGTAGAGGGATGCCTTGCGGGAATGGGGAACGTTCATCTCGGCGCGGCGGTTGCGGATGGCCTTGATGGTTTCCATGATGTGTTCCATCTTCTCAGCACCTGCGGCAAAATTGAGCGCTTCGTCGTAGGCGGGGAAGGGGGCGACCATGCAGGCGGTCTCCCGTCCGGGCAGAGCCTGCCAGATCTCCTCGGTGATGAAGGGCATAAAGGGATGCAGCATCTTCAATGCGCCGGAGAATACGTAAAGCAGAACCTTCTGTGCCGATGCACTCTCTTCGCCGCCGGCATAGAGACGGGGCTTCACCAACTCGATGTACCAATCGCAGAAGAGATCCCAAATGAAATCATATACCTTCTGCAAGGCCAAGCCGATCTCAAACTTGTCGAGATTATCGGTCACATCGCGAACGACCTCGTTGTAGCGGGTGAGGATCCATTCATCCTCGGGCTTGAGGTTTTCGGCCTTGAAGGTCAGATCCTCTTCCTTGAGGTTCATCAGGATAAAGCGGGCAGCGTTCCAAACCTTGTTGGCAAAGTTGCGGGAGGATTCCACCCGCTCGGGATAGTAGCGCATATCGTTACCGGGCGCATTACCGGTGGCAAGGGTAAAGCGCAGGGCATCTGCACCAAACTCCTTGATAACCTCCAAGGGATCGATGCCGTTGCCGAGGGATTTACTCATCTTGCGGCCCTGGCTGTCGCGCACCAGACCGTGAATCAAAACGTGCTCAAAGGGAGTTTTGCCCATCTGCTCCAAACCGGAGAAGATCATTCTCGCAACCCAGAAGAAGATGATGTCGTAGCCGGTCACCAGCGTGCTGGTGGGATAGTAGTAGTCCAGCTCGGGGGTCTTTTCGGGCCAGCCGAGGGTAGAGAAAGGCCAGAGGGCAGAGGAGAACCAGGTGTCCAGAACGTCCTCTTCCTGACGCATCGGTGCGCCGCACTTGGGGCAGGTGTGAACGTCTTCCTTGGAGATGATCATCTCGCCGCAGGCGTCGCAGTAGTAGGCGGGAATGCGGTGACCCCACCAAAGCTGGCGGGAGATGCACCAGTCGTGAACGTTCTCCATCCAGTTGAGGTAGGTCTTGGAGAACCGCTCGGGAACAAATTTGGTCTCGCCGGCCTTAACAGCGGCGATAGACTTCTCGGCCAAGGGCTGCATCTTGACAAACCATTGGCTGGATGCCATCGGCTCGACGGTGCAACCGCAGCGATAGCAGGTGCCGACGTTGTGGCTGTGATCCTCGATCTCAACCAGATAGCCGCCTTCTTCCAGATCCTTAACGATCTGCTTGCGGGCCTCATAGCGATCCATGCCTTCGTATTTGCCGCCGTTGGCATTGATCTTGGCATTGCCGTCCATGATGAGGATCTCCTCCAGATCGTGGCGCTTGCCAACCTCAAAGTCGTTGGGGTCGTGGCAGGGGGTGATCTTCACGCAGCCGGTACCAAACTCCTTGTCGACGTATTCGTCGGCCACAACGGGGATCTCTCTGCCAACGAGGGGCAGGATCAGCATCTTGCCGACCAAATGAGTGTAGCGCTCATCTTCGGGGTGAACGGCAACCGCCGAGTCGCCCAAAAGGGTCTCGGGACGGGTGGTGGCGATGGTTACGTATTCGTCGCTGTCCTTAACAGGATAGCGGATGTGCCAAAAATGACCGGGCTGCTCTTCGTATTCAACCTCGGCATCGGAGAGGGCGGTGGTGCAGTTGGGACACCAGTTGATGATGCGATTGCCCTTGTAGATGAGACCCTTTTCGTAGAGGTTTACAAATACCTCTTTAACTGCCTTGGAGCAGCCCTCATCCATGGTGAAGCGTTCCCGCTCCCAGTCGCAGGAGGAGCCCAGCTTCTTGAGCTGATTGATGATGCGATCACCATACATTTTCTTCCAATCCCATACGCGCTCCAGGAACTTCTCGCGGCCGAGATCATAGCGGGTCAGGCCCTCCTCCTTGCGGAGCACCTCTTCCACTTTGATTTGGGTGGCGATGCCTGCGTGGTCGGTGCCGGGTACCCAAAGGGCGTTGAAGCCCTGCATTCTCTTGTAGCGGATCAAAATGTCCTGCAGAGTCTCGTCGAGGGCGTGACCCATGTGCAACTGACCGGTTACGTTCGGGGGCGGAATTACGATGGTAAAGGGCTTTTTGCTCTCATCCGGCTCGGAATGAAAGTAGTTGCCCTTGATCCAGAAGTCGTATATCCGATCCTCAAACTCTTGAGGATTATATACCTTTTCCAATTCTTTCATGTTTTGTATCTCCTTTGAAATATTTACAAAATAAAAAACTCGCCCCAAAGAAAACTTTGAGACGAGTATCAAATACCCGCGGTACCACTCAAATTGCGCAATTTGCGCCCCTTGAAAGCCTTTACGCAGCGTTACGGGAAGGGTCTAATAGGGGAGGATCCCCGTTCTTCCTTCCGGCTCGGAAGCTACAGCATGAACGTCCTCTCGCACAGCTCGCACCGACCGCCGTGTCTCTGAACCCAAGTCTGTTCTGCCCTCTTCGTCATTGCTTTAATAGGTATTCTATCATATAAGAATTGATTTTGTCAATAGATAATCTCTAAAAAAGGATCGTCCTCGATCTCACGCACGGGGAAGAGGTGGGGACGTTCCGCATTCTTCGGGTTGTTGGGTGCGTGCATCGTGAAATAGAGCGTGCCGTCAAAGGCTTTGAAGAGCATACCGTGCCCGCCGTCAAAGCCGGGGGCGGAGAGAAGCTTTTTGCAATGCTTCCAATTTCCGTTGATGGAGCCGTTGTCGGAATAGGCGATTGCTTCAATGTATCCGTTGGCAAGGCTGGACCAAAGCATCAGCAGCTTGTCACCGCTTTTGTATAAGAAAGGGCCGTCCGTTACGTATCGCTTTTCTCCTTCTTTTGCCCATTCGGGTTGGGAGGCTTTGAATAAAAGGCGCGGCTCGCCGACTGCGTGGGTCAGATCCTTTGAAAGCTCAACGGCGCAGATCTCGCCGTCGGTCACCTGCACCCATTCATGGCAGAATACCATGTAGGGGGTGCCGTTTTCAACGTAGAAGGTGCCGTCTAAGCACATCCAATCCGGCGGGGTGATGGGCTCGCTGTGTACGACGTAGGGCCCTTCGGGCAGATCCGAAACCAAAATCTGTGTGGCTCGCATCTTGCTTTGATCCTTGGTGTAGAAGGAGGCGAACATATAGAATTTTCCGTTGTAATAATGAACCTCGGGCGCCCAGTAATTGAAATCCGACCAGAAATCGTCGGTCTGGGTGAAGCATTTAATGGGGTCCGACCAAGTTTCCAGCTCCTCGGAAACGTAAACCCAAAAGCCTACGCCCTCCGTCCAGCAGTGGGCAGCGGGTGTGCCGAAAAGGTAGTATTTTCCTTCATGGGGAAGGATAAAGGGATCGCGAATGGCAATTTCATTCAGTTTCATGGTTCAACCTCTTTTCCAGCCGGGGAGATCACTGCGTTGGATGGCACCGAATAAACGTTCGGCCAATCCGGGGAAGCGCTCCTCCGCTTCTTTTAACAGTTTTTTAGTCTCTGTCCGCATGGAGGTGTGATCCATGGGGCAGGGATTCTTGACGATGGGGATGCCAAGGCGTGCAACGGTGTTTTCGATCTGCCGTTCGGTTAGGTAGATCATCGGCCGAATGGTGCGAACGTCCTTGCGGTCGAGATAGGTCACGGGTTGAAAGCAGCCGATCCGCCCCTCATAGATTAAATTCATGGCTAAGGTCTCGATGGCATCGTCGCGATGATGCCCCAGGGCAATGGTGCGGCAGCCTTGCTCCAACGCAGTATCGTGGATGGCGCCCCGCCGCATCTTGGCGCAGAGGGCGCAGGGGTTGCTCTCTTGGCGAATGTCAAAAACCAAGGGCGCGATATCTGTTTCGCGGATGACCAAAGGTACCTCTAAATCGGAGCAAACCTGCTTTAAAGCGCCGATATCAATGTTTTCAAAGCCCAAATCAATGAAAATGGCAAAAATATCGAATTTTGCGGGATGATAGCGGGATAGATGCTTCATGGCATGAAGCAGCAGCATCGAGTCTTTTCCGCCCGATAAGGCCACCGCAACCCGCTCGCCCGATGCGATCATATCAAAATCATCCACCGCGCGGCGCAGATAGCCGGAAATCTGTTGCATGGCAATTCGCTCCTTTCTGCTGTCATTTTAGCGCGTATCGGCAAAAAAAGCAAATATTTTTCGTAAATAGAAAGTGAGCAAAACGGAGTAAAACAGAGAAATAAAGAGATATAACGAGAAAATAAAATACAGTTTAATTTTTTTAAAAAAAGGTGTTGACATTGCCGTTTGCTTGTATTATAATAACGGGGCATGAAAAAAGAATGAATTTTAAATGGAGGAAGAAAACGATGTCTACTTTTATGAAAAAGCAAGAGCAAGTCGACCGTAAGTGGTATATCATCGATGCCGAAGGCAAGACCCTCGGTAAGATCGCTACCCAGGCCGCAATGATTCTGATGGGCAAGCATCGCCCGGACTATACTCCCCATGTGGACGGCGGCGATTGTGTGATCGTGCTGAACGCATCCAAGGTGGTTCTGACCGGCGATAAGCTCAATAAGAAGTTCTACAGATACCATACCGGTCATATCGGTGGTCTGAAGGAGATCAACTACGCAACCTTGATGGAGAAGAACCCCGAGAAGATCATTGAGTTGGCTGTTAAGGGCATGCTGCCCAAGAACAAGATTGCCGGCGCTGCCATGACTCGCCTGAGAGTCTTTGCTGATGCTGAGCATAACCTCGGCGCCCAGAAGCCCGAAGTATTCGTGAAGTAAGGAGGACTTAAAGCATGTATAATAATGAATCTTATTTCTATGGCACCGGCAGAAGAAAGTCTTCTGTTGCAAGAGTCCGTCTGCTTCCCGGCAACGGCAATATCACCATCAACGGCAGAGCTATGGAGGAGTATTTCGGCCTCGAGACCCTGCGTATGATCGTTCGTCAGCCCCTGGAGCTCACCGCTACCATGGGTAAGTTCGATGTTGTTGTCAACGTTGTTGGCGGCGGCGTCAGCGGCCAGGCAGGTGCGATCCGTCATGGTATCACCCGCGCTCTGATCGAGTCTGATGAGACCCTGAAGGCTGTTCTGAAGAAGGCCGGTTTCGTCACCCGCGACCCCAGAATGAAGGAAAGAAAGAAGTACGGTTTGAAAGCTGCTCGCCGTGCACCTCAGTTCTCCAAGAGATAACCGAGTTATCAAAATTTCGAAAGCACTCACTTTTGTGGGTGCTTTCTTTTTTGCACGGCGAGCAGCTTTTCGCCATCCCCGAGCGGTTGCCGTGTAAACGGCGAGCGAGTGGGGGCATCAGCACGCAATTCGCCAACGGCGGATTGCTCGCCGTGCTCCCCAGTTCTCCAAGAGATAACAGATCTCAATTCGAGCACCCGCTTATGTGGGTGCTCTTTTTTGCTCACCGAGCAGCTATTGGTGAAGATTTCTAACAATTTTTTTATACATTTTGCGAATTCGGTCAAATTTGCACAATTTTTATTTTCTGTCGTTCAATTCGTTGACAAAGCGTCTTTTAATATGTTATAATTCATACGTAATTTAAAGCTTTCCCGCAACTGACGGAAGTGGAGCGTACCACATGGAGCGGAAATGCTTATAAAGCCGACCGTCTGGGCGCACCGATCCTGTATTGGATTCGTGCACCCTTTTTTGATTTTAAAGGAGGAACACATCATGAAAAAAGTAGCGATTATGATGGGTAGCGACAGCGATCTGCCGATCGTTCAGAAGGCGATGGATACCCTCGCATCCTTCGGTGTGCCCTATGAGGCGCATGTTTACTCTGCCCACAGAACCCCC
>JAFQKO010000002.1 GCA_017396865.1 Clostridia bacterium
GGTCGATCCATAATGCTTTCTTTTTCATCATTATACTCTTTTCTCGAAATTTGTCTATATTCTATACTCATTAAATTGAATTTTCAAGTAAAATTCAAGACTCTTTTATAAAAAAATGTCGCATTTTTATATTCCATTTTTCAAAGAAAAGGTGTATAATCATCGCGAGGTGATAACATGGAAGATCGCATGGATACTTTGATGCTGGGCGAGATCCCCTTTGAGGTCACATTGCCCACCGAAGGCTTTCATCTATACAGCACCGCCCACCCCGGAAACCCGACCCAGGTGATCGCGTTGCATCGGCATTCCGCCCATGAGCTGTTTTTTGCACGCGGTCGGTTGGCGGTGGTAACCGAGCAAGAACGCTATTGCTACCAAAACGAGCTGGTTTTGATCCCGCCCCGTCTGGAGCATTATATCATTTTGGAGCAGGGGGATTGCTTTTGCTTTTATTCCGCCTCCGAGCTGCTGCCCGAGGCGCTCACCGCCCTACCGATGAACGAGGAGATCCGCTTTTATTTAGAGCAGTTGGAGCGCCATCCCCGCGATTGGCAAGCCGAGCATCTGCTACCCTTGCTTTTCGGCGCGGCCCTGCAGTCGATCCTGCCGCAAAAAACGAAAGCGCCTACCAAGCACGACCGCCACATCCACACCATCGACAACTACATCAACGGACACTATACCGAAAACATTCGCCTGACCAAGCTGGCCGAGCTGCTTTATCTCTGCCCGCGGCAGGTCAGCCGCATTCTGCAAAAGGAATACGGCCGCTCCCTTTCGGAGCTGGTGCACCAAAAGCGGCTGGCCGCCGCAGGCAGGCTACTGCGCCATACGGATCTGCCCATCGCCGAGATCGCGGCGGCGGTGGGCTACGACCAGCCCAACTATTTTTTCGCCCGCTTTAAGGCGCAATTCAACTGCACCCCGCAGCAATACAGAAAAAACGCCTGAATAAATTCAGGCGTTTTTTCCAGCGTGTCAAAAAACTATTCATTATTTTGACACGCTGAAAAGCGGGCTTTGCCCGCTTTTTAATCGTCCGTATCAAAGATTTCGATGCCCTTGGATTCGGGGCGGTTATCGCCGTGGCGAACAAAGAGCATGGTGCAAAAGGCGAGGGCGGAAAAGGCCAACGCATAGGGGAACATCACCCGATAGCCCCAGGGTAGCAGATCAAAGAGCAGACCCGAAAGGATGGGGGTTGCGATCTGGGCCGACATGGAGAAGGTATAATAGAGGCCGGTATAGCGGCCGACGTCGCTGCCGCGGCTCATCTCCACCACCATCGGATAGGAATTGACGTTGATCGCCGCCCAGCCGATGCCGATGACTCCCATGATCCCATAGGCGACAATGCTATAACCCGGCATGGCAAAGCCCGCCGCAAAGGCGATGGCCAGCAAGGAGACCCCGCACAGGATCACCTTTTTTCTGCCGAATTTAGACGAGAGCATCCCCACCGGCAGGTAGGAGGCGGTGGCGACCAGCATGGCGATGATCATCATGGTGCCGCCGACGCTTTGATCCTTGCCCCAAACGTCCTGCACGTAGCGGGAATAGGCGGTCTCCACCGCGTTATAAGCCATAAACCAGAAAAAGACCGACAACAGGATCAACATCAAGCTCTTACGCACCTCTTTGGGCATCTTGGCCTTAACCTGTGCTTCTGCTTGCTCCTCCGGTTCTTTGGGAAGCTCGGCTGCCAGCTTATTTTCCCGCACCGTCAGCAGCAGGATCAGCGCGGCCGCGACCATAAAGGCCGCCACGATGGCGAAGATCACCGTATAGGCGGTATCGAAAGCGGGGATCAGCTTGACCACCACCGCGATCACCAGATAGGTGACGATGCCGCCCAGCGCGCCCATCAGGTTGATGATGGCATTGCCCTTACTGCGCAGGGGCTTGGGGGTAACGTCGGGCATCAGCGCCACCGCGGGAGAGCGGTAGGTGCCCATCACCACCAACAGCACCGCCAACACCGCCACAAACAGCCAAAGGCTGCGCCGCAGGTTGGCAACGGGAATCAGCATCATCAGCAAGGCCGCCGCCAGCGAGCCGCCCAAAATATAGGGCATCCGCTTGCCGATGGGGGTGCGGGTACGGTCGGAGAGCGCGCCGAACAAC
The DNA here is from genome assembly GCA_017396865.1 of Clostridia bacterium. The sequence goes on from JAFQKO010000002.1 coordinate 2,128, forward strand.
GGCAGCAGGAACACACCCAACACGTTATCCGCCGCCATCACAAAGCCGCTGGCGGTATCGGAAACGTCGAAGGTATTCTTCAGCATCAGCGGCACGGCATTGTTATAAAGCTGCCAAAATCCGCTGATGGTCATAAAGGCAAGACCGATCAAAAAGGTTCTTTTGTAGTTTAGCTTCATTTTCATTATCCTTTCATGCCCGCTTTGCGGTCAATTCATTAAAATAAGGCGGGGATTTTCCCCGCCTTATTTTATTGTGGAATTACAGCAAAGATTTATACAGAGCCTTGATCTCCTCCACGCTGGTATCGCGGGGATTGCCGGGACGGCAAGCATCTGCAAAGGCAGACTCTGCCAGGAAATCGAGATCCTCTTCCTTAACGATCTCCTTGAGATCGGCAGGGATACCGACGTCGGCGGAGAGCTTCTTAACCGCCTCGATCGCGGCTGCACGATATTCCTCAACGCTCATCTTCTCGGTGCCCTCAACGCCCATAGCGGCGGCGATATACTTATACTTATCGCCGGTAGTGGGAGCGTTGTACTCCATGATGGTGGGCAGGATGATGGCATTGGCAACACCGTGGGGGGTATCATAAACAGCGCCGAGGGGATGGGCCATGCTATGAACAATACCCAAACCGACGTTGGAGAAGCCCATACCTGCGATATACTGACCCAGCGCCATACCCTCTCTGCCTTCGGCGGTGTTATCCACAGCGCCGCGCAGGGACTTGGCGATGATCTCGATGGCCTTGAGATGGAACATATCGGTCATCTCCCAAGCGGCCTTGGTGATGAAGCCTTCGATGGCATGGGTGAGAGCATCCATACCGGTGGCGGCGGTGAGGCCCTTGGGCATGGAGTTCATCATCTCGGGATCGACAACGGCGATATCGGGGATATCGTTGACGTCAACGCAGACGAACTTGCGGTTCTTTTCTACGTCGGTGATAACGTAGTTGATGGTAACCTCTGCGGCAGTACCTGCGGTGGTGGGAACGGCGATGGTAAAGACGCACTTATTCTTGGTGGGGGCAACACC
>JAFQKO010000060.1 GCA_017396865.1 Clostridia bacterium
ATGTTTTCAACCTTGAAATACGGCAGTATTCCTGCGGTTTCAAGCCATCCTTGCAAGAAAAAATCTGCAGCGGCAAAACTGCAAAGCACTTAAAAATCAGGCATTTTTGTGTCAGACAAAGCGAAAGACCACGGTAACGCTGTCGCGTACCGTGGTCTTTTAATGCAGTATTGGCGCAAAAAAGGCGATTTTTAAGCGGATTATCACGATGGCACACCGCCCTTAGCGGAGGGAATTTTTGCTCGTGAAGGGTTTAATATTCTGTAAAAAGAAGGGTGGTATATCCGTAGGTGGCGGAGTCGCCAAGCGGAGCCGTAACCTCGGCTTGCAGGTAAAGCGTTCCGCCTTCGCCGATGGCCAGCAGCGGATTTTCTCGATTTAAAGTTTGACCTTCAGGGAGTGCATTTTCTATGCGATCTAACGCCGCTTGCGTGCGCTCGGTTGTAACAACGTCGTTGAGATGGTCGTAGGCCCCTTCCAGATAGGTTTTGTAGGTCAGCACCTCGCCGTTGGCTCGGAGCACGATGGTGAGCCCTTCATTGGTTCGAAGTCCGTTGATTATGCGGCGATAGGAATACATGACGAGATTTCCGTCATCCCGCGGTTCTTCGCTTTGCAGCTCGGCTGCATGGGCATAGTATTGATCCTTGATGGAATCGGCCTTTTGCTGCAGCTCTTCTTTGCTTTTGATCTCTTCGGGCGGGGTGATGCCCCCTGTTTTGATTGTGGAGAAGCCGCACACCGCTTTAGTTTCGGGGTGAACGAAAAACATATGAGAGTTTTCGGCGGTTTTATAAATTAGGGTACCGTAGCAGGAAGAAAGTGTATCGATATTCTTCCAGCTTTCATAGATTTCGCTCTCGGATAATTGTGCCTGATAGGTTTTTCCGTTAATGGAAATACTTTGCTCCTGAGGATAGTTGGGGTCTTTTTCTATTTTGGTTGCGGGTGATAAAAATCCAACGTTTTCCGCTGTTTCGATTCCTTTGATACTCGTACCGCCATAAGTGGCGACCTGCCAAACCTTGGCAGAGGGCGCGGAGGGAGCGTCGGGTGTAGTATCTGCTTCGTTTGAAGATGCAGATTGACTGCAACCGGTAAGCAGAATGCAAAAAATTAGCGTCCATAGCCATGTGTGTTTCATTCAAAGTCCTCCTTTAGTGTGATATCATTATAAACGAAAACGAAAATTTTAAGTATAAAAATCGGGTCGTTTTTTGTATCAGTATTCTGTAAAAAGAAAGGTGGTATCGGTGCTTGGGGGTTGCGTTTCGCCGAACGGGTAACAAGGCGTTTCGATCATGACCCGAAGATAAAGAATTCCTTTTTTGCCGAAGGCTAAAACAAGGCTGTCGGCAACAATGGTTTGATCTTTTTCGAGCGTTGCTTTTATGTGGTTTAATACTTTAACGGTTCGTTTTAGTGTAACCTTATCATGCAGGTTGTTGAAGGCGTCGCGATAAGTGTGATGATATTGCCAGATGATTCCGTCGTGCCGCATGCAGAATTCAACCTCTTCTTCTGTTTTTACACCATTTATATAACGTGTATAGACCATCAGATAATCTTCACCTTGCGGTTGCAGGACGGTGCGGCGAAAGTCTTTCGCATTTGCGCAATTTGCATCTATGATCGAGTCGGCCTTTTGCAGCAATTCTTCTTCCGTTAAGGGATCGCCCATTGGGAGTGGGGTCTTTGGATACTCAAATCGGAAGCCGAGGAATGCTCCTGTTTCGGGGTGAACGTAGAACTCATTGTTTTCATAGGTGTAGGTCAAGGTTTCTTTGCAATCAAAATGCATAAAGCTTGCCTCTAAATCGGGCATAGAGCTGCTGTGGTCAAATTTTGCGTGGTAAGTTGTTCCGTAAAGCGATATATATTTCTCCGGCGGATAATCGATGCTTTCGATATCTCTTTGGCCGAACTGCCGAAAGCCCGGCTGCTCAAAGAATTCCTGCTCTCCGCCCCCGCGAAGGGAGAATCCCTGAAAAGAAGAAACCTGATAAATCGGCCAAACTGCGTAGGCGGGATCTAAAGCGTCGGAAGGAATGAACGTCATAAATACGATGCAAAACAAAAGAAAACAGAGCCGCAGATATTTCACGTTGCATTCCTCCTTTCATTTTTAGTATATAATAAAACGGGAAAGAGGTCAATAGGCTTTTTGGGGAGCAAGATGCTCTTGAATTTATTCCTTATATATAGTATAATAAGAAAAAGTCCGAAGGCCGATTGGCCTTCGGAGCAGTTTCAAACAAAGAGGTTGAGTTTAGTCGTTGCAGCAGCACCAGAGCAGGATGATCGCGATGATCACCAGCCAGCAACCGTTATTCTCAAACAGATCGTTAAAGCAACCACACATGAGCCGTTCCCCTCCTTTTCCCTTATTTGCTTTATCCTATGAGAGAGGGGTTGGTCGGGTTACAGAAAGGTTAAAGTTTGAAAATAAATTTCAAATTTTAAAAATTGAATGCCGATTTTCTCGCCGTTTTCACGGCAACCGAAAATCACGGCACTTATGACCGTTCCTTTATGGGTCATTTGTGCCTGTGGCAGATCGAAAGGAATGGTCATAACCATGGCAGAAAAAATTTATTCCATCAAAATTAAGGAGGCATTTTCCGAAAAATGCGGGTGCCCCCTTTGCAGCCTGCGCACCCTTTTGGAGCAGGATGAGATCGAGCGGATTTTGGGCGCTTCGATGATGGAGCCGGACATTCGCAAGGAAACCAACCGCAAGGGCTTTTGCAAGAGCCATCTGGAAAAGCTTTTCAAGGCGGGCAATAAGCTGCCGATGGCGCTGATGCTCTCCACCCATATCGAAGAACTGGGCGGCAAGCTCTTTAAGGGCGATGGCAAGCGCAGCGCCGCCGCTTATACCGAGGCGCGCAAGAGCTGCTACCTTTGCAATCGGGTCAACCTTTTCATGGGGCGGGTGATGGACAACATTTGCTATCTCTATTCCTCCGATGAATCCTTCCGCAAGCTGCTGGGTGAGCAGGAATATTTCTGCAAAACCCATAGCGGTAAGCTGCTGGAAATGGCAGAAAAATGCCTCTCCAAAAAGGAGCGGTCGGCCTTTTGCGCCGAGGTGGCGGGAATCAATCAGCGGTATCTCGATACCCTCAAGGAGGATCTCGATTGGTTCTGCAAGAAATTTGATTATCGCTACGCCAAGGAGGATTGGAAGAATTCCAAGGATGCCATTGAGCGTACGGTGAAGTATTTATCCTGATGAAGAGAACGAACGAACAAAAAGAGCGGTGTACACCGGTCTATTATTCACTGCAGGAGGAGATCCTTTCGGCGGTGCTGCATGGTTTGGGAACGGCCTTCGGCATTTTTGCCCTATGCTATATGCTGGTGCAATCGGCGGGGGCGGGCAGCCCGGTTGCGGTGGTCGCTTCGGCGATCTACGGCGCTTCGCTCACCGTCCTTTATGCCATCTCCACCCTCTCCCATGCGCTGACCCATCGGGGCGCCAAAAAGATCTTTCGCATTTTGGATCACGCCATGATCTTTTTGCTGATCGCCGGCACCTATACCCCCGTTACCCTGATTACGCTGCAGGGCGCTTGGGGCTGGGCGATCTTCGGGGTACAATGGGCGGTGGCCGCCCTCGGCATCGTGCTGGGCTCGGTCTCCCTCAATCGCTTTAAGGGGATCGTGGCGGTCGGCTATATCCTGATGGGCTGGATCATTATTGTGGCGCTGTATCCGCTGCTGCGAAGCATGGAGCCTGCAGGCTTTATTTATCTGCTGGGCGGTGGTATCTTCTATACCCTCGGCATGCTGGCCTACCGCAAGCGGGCGGCAAATGCCCATTTCTTCTGCCATCTTTTCACCCTGATCGGTTCGGTGCTGCAATTTGTTGCAATTTGTCGATACGTTTTGCCCCATAATTTTTAATATTGCCAACAAAGCCATTCCCAATTTTTGGAATGGCTTTGTTATTTTTGTCCAAAAGGTTACAACTTTGTAACCAAATTCCCCGAAAGACTTGACAAATTCCTTTTTCTGCGGTATACTATGTTACGGTTTTGTAATTCTTTTTCGTAAATTTGTAATGATTCGAGAAGAATTTGCATAAATTGGAAACAAAGAGCCAAACTAAGGGCAGGTTGGAAAAAGCCAAAAAACCTGTCGCGAATAAGGAGTTCGTTTTATATGATGCAAATGAAAGAAAAACTGCAGGCATTGCTGCAAGCCGTCTATAACGGTGCCGCAAAGCTGGGCAAGCGGCTGCTGAAGCATCGCGGTGCTACCGTTGCCGTTGCTTGCTGCCTGATCTTATCGATGCTGATGTCGGTGATCACCGTTACCATCAATCGGATCGAAGTCATCGACGACGGTAAAGAGGTGCTCACCTATTACGCCATCGATTCCGCAACCGAAGCCGTGCTGGAAAAGGCCGGCCTGACCTTGGGCGCAGGGGACGAGGTTTCCCGCACAGAGGATGGCGGGATTGTGACCGTTACGGTTGAGCGGGCGTTCCCCGTTTACGTGGAGGCCGACGGCGAGACCGTTTTGGTGATGATGATCGAGGGTACCGTTGCCGATGCCATGAAGAAGGCGGGCGTTACCTGTGGCGAGGAGGATCTCCTCAGCCATGAGCCTACCGCTGCCGTGACCGACGGCATGAAGATCGTTGTCGACCGAGTGACCGGCGAGCGTTACGTGGAAACCGTAAAGCTGGACTATGAAACCGAAAAGGTCAAGACCGACGAGCTGTATGAAGGTCAGACCAAGGTGGAGCAGGAAGGCAAGAAGGGCAAGCGCGAGGATACCTATGCTATCACCTACGTGAACGGCGTGGAAACCGAGCGTGAGCTGATCTCCTCCGAGGTGATCGAGGAGCCTGTCAATAAGATCGTTTTGGTCGGTACTAAGAAGAAGGAAACCTTCAAGGCCTCCTCTTCCGCACCGAAGAACTATAAGAAAGTGATCCAGATGACCTGCACCGCCTATTCCGCAGGCGGCACCACCGCCACCGGCAGACCTGCCAAGTGGGGCGTGGTTGCGGTTGATCCCAATGTGATTCCCTTGGGCTCCACCGTCTACGTGGAGACGATCGACGGGAAGTATATCTACGGTACCGCCGTTGCTGCCGACGTGGGCGGCGCCATCAAAGGCAATAAGATCGATATCTGCGTCAATACCCGCTCGGAGGCCTATTCCTTCGGCCGCCGTCAGGTGTACGTTTACGTTCTGTAACTAAAAAACAGGATCCGTTTTGGATCCTGTTTTTTATTCGGCAATAAGATGTACCGTGATTTTTTTGTTTCTTTTGCGACAGGTGTCGATCACATTCTTGGTTCCCTTGGAGCTACCGTTCCAAAAGGCAAGCACCTCATCGGCATAATCAATGATCTCTGTGTTTCGACGAATGGGGGCAGCTCGGCCGTAGCGTGTGTAGTTCGGTAAAAATTCGGTTAGCTTTATATGATGAGAGAGGGCATAATCCCGTGCTGCTTGGTCGATCCCCCTTGCCCCGCCCGAAACGATCTCACTGATCTCCGACGGAAGATAGGAGGAAAAATCCGTTATGGTGATGGTTCGTGAGCCGATAATTGCGATTTTCATAAAAATCTCCGATTGTCTTATTAGTAGGACATAATAGTCACGCTTTTATTATACACTATTTTTGTCCTAAATCAAGACAAAAGGTGTATGTTTATGAAAAGAATTATCGATGGCGAACAGGTGAATATTATCGGACCGCAGATCAAGGCGGCGCGAATGAAAGCGGGGATGAGTCAAAAGCAACTTTCTGAAAAATTGGAATTGATGGCGGTCTATACCTGCCGCGGGTCTATTTCTCGCATTGAAAACGGTAAACGTGCTGTAACCGACATTGAGATCGACGCGATTTCAAAGGTGTTGGATGTTTCGTTGGATGACTTGTTTAACCGATAAAAACGCTTCGAAATCCGAAGCGTTTTTTTATATTCCTTTCCGATACTCCCGCATTGTCTTATTGTATTTCTTTTTGAAGAGCTCGGCGGCCCAACTCATGTTGTTAAAGCCGCTTTCATAAATGATAGCGGTAATGCTGAGGTTGCTGTTGCGGAGCATATTGGCGATGAAGTTGAGCCGAAGGTCGTTGATGAATTCCGTCACCGTCATGCCCATATATTTTTTCATGCTGCGGCAGACGTGCTCGCGACTTTTATCGGTCAGAGCGAAAAGCTTTTCGCTTCCTTCAATGAAGTTGCCGTCAGCCCGCATCCGTGCGCAAAGTTCTTCTAACCAGCGTGGAAGAGTATTATCGTAGGGCGCCGGGTTGAAAAAGTAGGTGGTAAAAAGATCAAAAATAAAGACCCGTAATGCCGTTTTGAGGGCGTTTTCCTCCGTGTTAGGAATGGAACTAATGGTTTTCATGCGGGAATTGAGGGCGGAAAATTCACTGTTGGTCAGCTGTATTTGCGGTGGCATCGGAGCAGTTAAGAGCTCCGCAGAGGGAAAGCCTGCTCCCAAAAAGGCGAAGATCTCTTCCGCCGTATTGCGGGTGAAGGTGATGTTGAGCATTGATAGGCTTTCTTCTCCATGTCGAATATAATCATGGCAATCCTGCGGACGGATGAAAACCAGATCCCGCGGGGTAAGGGGTTGCTCGCTGCCGTTGATCAGATGGGTCGCCTGCCCACTCAGCACCAGAAAGATTTCAAAATAATCATGGTAGTGGGGTCGAAAATATTCGGTGTCACTCAATATGTAGCGATACATACACTCGATTCGTTGATCCACGAATCGCTCGGCAGTTAATAACTTCGGTTCCATAGCGTTCCTCCAAATATCACAATACCATAAATATATTATCATTATATCAGTTGAAAATCAATCCTCATTGCGATAAAATAAAAACACACGGGAGGTGTATAGGATGCTTTATATTAAAGATAAAATCAGTATGACTTGCAAACGCTTGCAAAACCTGATGAAAACCGTACTTTTTGAAGTGGAAACCGAAGCAGTGGAGTGTGGATATAAGAACGATAATATTCCGCCTGCTGAAGGCTGGAAAAAGATCGACTATCTTTATGGCGATGATCGCCATTATTGGCAACGGGGTTACTTTAAAACGCCACCTGCTGAAGAGGGGTATTTTTTTATGTTGGAGGTGTCCGACGAGTTGGCATCCTACCCGTCCGGCTTGCTGTATCTCAACGGTAAGATGGTTCAGGGGTTGGACGATCAACATAAAGAAACTTATTTAGAGCCCGATGTCACCTATGAAATGTATAACTATATTTATACGGGAAAAAATGTATATAATCCCAACCGGAACCCTGTTTTTTCGTTGCATACCCATGTGGTTCGGGTGGACGTTGCGGTAGAGCAACTTTATTATGATTTACTGGTTCCGTTAGAAGCGTTGGAGGGAATTAATAAAAATACTACCGAATATGCCGAGACCCTGCAAGCATTGGAGCGGGCAGTCAATCTCATTGATTTTCGTGATCCGCAAAGTGAATCCTTCCGTGCAAGCATTGCGCGGGCGAGTGCATTGTTGCAGGAAGAGTATTACGATGTTCTTTGTTCGGTTGAAGGTAAGCCGATTGTGCACTGTATTGGTCATACTCATATCGACGTGGAGTGGCTTTGGAACCGCAACCAGACGCGTGAAAAGATACAGCGAAGTTTTTCTACCGCCGCTGCACTGATGAAAAAATACCCGGAATATCAGTTTACGCTCTCTCAACCGGAGTTATATCGCTATTTGAAGGAAGAAGCGCCTGAGAAGTATGATGAATTAAAAAAATTAATCGCGGACGGTCGCTGGGAGCCGGAGGGTGCTATGTGGGTTGAGGCTGATTGTAACGTGACCGGCGGTGAAAGCTTTGTTCGTCAGATCATGCATGGTAAGCGATTCTTTAAAGAGGAATTCGGGGCGGAGAGCCGGGTATTGTTTCTGCCTGACGTTTTTGGTTACAGTGCTGCATTGCCTCAAATTTTGAAGAAATCCGGTGTTGATTATTTTGTCACCTCAAAGATTAGTTGGAATGATACCAATACATTGCCTTATGACTCGTTTATGTGGCAGGGCATCGATGGGACAGAGATCTTTTCTTCTTTTATTACCACCACTAAAGGAGCTAACCCTAATCATGAAATGGAGCGGTATACCACCTATGTCGGGATGCTGCAGCCGGCCTCGGTAATGGGGTGCTGGGATCGCTATCAGCAAAAGGAATATAATAAAAATGTTTTATTCACCTATGGCTATGGTGACGGTGGCGGCGGGCCTACCCGTTGGATGCTGGAAAAACAGCGTCGTATGGCGAAAGGTCTACCCGGAATGCCTGTTACCAAGATGAACTTTCTGCTTCCTTATCTACAGGCATCTGAAGCAGAATTTAAGAAAAATGTTGAAAAGATCGGCAGAATTCCAAAATGGGTTGGGGAGTTGTATCTCGAATTCCATCGCGGCACCTATACGACCATGGCAGAAAATAAGCGCGGAAACCGTAAAGCTGAGTTGATGCTCCAAAAGGCGGAGGCACTCTCTGCTACCGATTTTTATTTAGGAGGTAGTTATGATGCCAAAGGGCTTTATGCTGCTTGGCGGAAGGTGTTGCATAACCAGTTCCATGATATTCTTCCGGGTTCTTCCATTCAGGAGGTCTATGAGGGCACGGGAAAGGACTATGCCGCTTTGAGTGAATACGGCAACGGTCTCATCAGTGATAAGCTGCAGTCGATTGCCGCCCGCGTTAAGACTGACGGCGGTACGCTGGTGTATAATCCGAGTAGCTTTGCCCGTAAGGGGGCGGTCAAGGTCGGCGGAAAAACCGTTGAGCTGACCGAAACCGTTCCCGCCTACGGCTGGAAGGTCGTTCGGTCTGCAGCCAACAATTCCGTTATCGTCGACGGAATGAGCGCTGAAAATGCGTTCTATCGCATGACCTTGAATGAATACGGCAGCATCGTTTCTCTCTATGATAAAGAAGCGGAGCGTGAGATATTTTTGAGCGGGCAGGCGGGCAATGAATTCCAGCTCTTTGAGGATTATCCCCGTAAATACGATGCGTGGGAGATCGACGCAACCTATAAGACCAAGCGGTATGCGTGGAACGAGCGGGCAACCATTGCACCGATTACAGACGGCAGTCGCAGCGGTTTTTTGGTAAAACGTCCTTATATGAATTCTATGCTGGAGCAGAAGATCTGGCTTTATTCCGAGAATCGCCGCATCGATTTTGAAACGGAAATCGATTGGCATGAAAAGCATCACCTGATGAAGGTGGCGTTCCCCGTCGACGTTCATACGGATAAGGCGACCTACGAGATCCAGTTCGGTCACGTTCAGCGTCCCACCCATGAGAATACAAGCTGGGATGAGGCAAAATTTGAGGTCTGCGCCCATAAATGGTCGGATGTCGCCGAAAACGGCTATGGTGTTGCCTTGCTAAATGATTGCAAGTACGGCTTCAATGCAGAAGGCTCTATCATGAAGCTGACGGTACTGAAATGTCCCGCCTGGCCTAATCCTGCTGCGGATGAAGGAAAGCATAGCCTGACCTATTCGCTTTTGCCCCATCAAGGCAGTCTCTACGAGGCAGGGGTTATTCGGGAGGCCTATGCCCTCAATCAGCCGATGGACACCGTGGAATTACCCGCCCAAACGGGGGATTTGCCTGCAGAGTTCTCACTGGTCTCCTGTGATCGGGAGAATGTGGTGATCGAAGCGGTCAAAAAGGCTGAGGATAGCGATGCCATGATCGTTCGACTCTATGAGTCCTTCAACAGCCGCTGCAACGTTACCGTTACCGTCCCCGAAAAATTCAATAAAGTAACGCTTTGCGATCTGATGGAAAACGACCTACAGCCACTTACGCTCCAAAGCGGCAAGTTTACGTTGCTTGTCAAAAACTTTGAAATCATTACGCTTAAATTTGCAAAATAAAATACGCCCGCACGGTAATTTGCCGCGCGGGCGTATTCGTTTATTCAAAGGTAATCTGATCGTTGGGCAGATCGCTTTGGCGAAGCAGATGGCCAACAGCGGGGAGATTCTTGGTGCGGTAGTAGGAAAGATTGGTCAATCCTGCCGCCTCCACGGTGGTCACCTTTTCCAAAAGGTGCTTGCCCTTTTGGGTCATCACGCTGACACCCTGAGTCGATTTAGTCGCCTTTTGGGGGATCAATGCCGAGTTGACTACCAAGCCCTTCTGGTTGGTGGAGATCAGCAACAGGTCTGCGTCGGTGGTGAGCTGCATGGCATCGGCCAGCGGCGATTTATCGCTGTAGGCATTGATCAAGCGGCGGCGGTTGGTTACTGTTTTATAGGAGGTCAGGGGAACCTTGGCGGCCTTGCCGTTTTCGAAGAAGAACAGCATATCGCCGCTGTAATCGGTGGTAACGGCCATGGCAACTACCGTTTCATCCTGCTCCATCTCCAGCTTGGCGGGCAGATAATCGCCCATCAGGCTGGCCTTGGTATCCTCAAAGTCGTAGCCTTTGGCCTTATAGGCATTCTGCGCCGAGGTGAAGAAGATCAGCTCGGCCTTGTTGGTGGCCTCTACTGCAGTACGCAGATCGTCGCCGTCCTTGTATTTCTGGGCGCTGTTCATCCGCAGGGATTGGGGGGTGATCTTCTTGAAGTAGCCGCCCTTGGAGAGGAAGAAGGTGCAGGGATAATCCTCGATGTGCTCGGTCTCGTCGATCTCCTCCACCTGATCCTCGTAGACCAACTCGGTCTTGCGGGGGAATCCATAGGTCTTTTTGACCCGCTTGAGATCCTGCTCGATCAGGCGATAGACCTTGGTGCGGCTCTTGAGGATCGCCTCCAGATCGGCGATCTCCTTTTCCAGCTTTTCAATATCCTCCAAACGGTTGAGGATGTATTCCTTGTTGAGGTAGCGCAGCTTGATGTTGGCGATGTATTC
>JAFQKO010000061.1 GCA_017396865.1 Clostridia bacterium
AAGCGTTTGTTCACGCTCATCGTGACCGCCACTGATACCACCTGCGGCACGTTTGCCGCCAATCGCATCAATTTCATCAATAAATACGATACAGGGGGCTTTTTCTTTTGCCTGCTTGAAGAGATCACGCACCTTGGAAGCGCCCATACCAACAAACATTTCCACAAATTCCGAACCGCTCATAGAGAAGAACGGAACGTTAGCTTCACCGGCAACTGCCTTGGCAAGCATAGTCTTACCGGTGCCGGGAGGGCCTACGAGCAAAATACCTTTGGGCATCTGTGCGCCGATTTCGGTATACTTTTTCGGGTTGTGAAGGTAATCTACAACTTCCTGCAAGCTTTCTTCCGCTTCATCCACGCCTTCCACATCGTCAAATTTGATGCCGTTCGAAGATTTTACATAGACCTTGGCGTTAGATTTGCCCATATTAAACATCATGGAGCCGGATCCACCGCCTGCTTTTTCCATCATCTTCTTAGACAAAAACTGTCCGATGGCAACAAATACAACGATCGGCAATACCCAAGTGAGCAAAAAACTTAAAAGAAAGCCGGGCTCCTCGACGACCTGACCGGAAAAGGTTGCACCGGCTTCATATAAACGGTCCGTAAGATTGGCATCGGCAACCATTGCCGTGGAATAAACCTGCTTTTCTTCCTTATCTGTAAAAGTGATTTGATTTTCCGTTTCACTAATTTCTACACGACCGATATTCTTTTCTTCAATCATACTCATAAAGGTGCCGTAATCCACCTCTTTTATTTGTTGCCCTACGATCCACGGCACAATGAAAGAATTAAATAAGATGATTACGAGCAATACAATGCCGTAATAGAATATCAGTGGTTTTCTTGGTTTTTTTACTTCATTCATATTTGCCATAATTTCTCCTTATTACACGCCGCTGGCTTTAATGATGCGGTCGATATTTCCATTCATCACCTGAAAGCAGTGCTCCATAACCGCAAGTTCTTCTTCAGAAAGTCCTTCGAGAACAGCACCCGCAAATTTCATCTGTGCCTCTCTGCCCGTATCAATGATTGGCTGTGCCTTTTCTGTACACACAAGGAGTTCCTTTCTTCTGTCACCGGGATATGCCTTTCGTTCAAGCAAACCTTCAGAAACCATACGCTCCACGTGAGTAGAAACAATGGCTCTTTTAAGTCCTCTCAGTTCGCAAACATCTCTTGCTGTTGCCAGTTCCGGATTATTAGCAAAGAACATCAGCATCCCAAGTGCCGTTTGAGGAATACCGGTTTCCTTACTCAACGGTGTCAGCATCATTTCATAAACCAGACCGACTTTTTTGGCGTGTCCGTTCATTTCCTGAAACGTAATCATATATTACACCTCTTTGTTCTTTAATATTGGATTGTTCAATATTATACAATACAAAATAGGATAATTCAATGAAGAAATTATGAATTTTTAGTGAACAGTAAAAGCGCCGCATTTCTGTGACTCTGCTGCGGATCAATGTTGCCGTGATAAAATTCTTCTATAAATTTACCCATATTGTTACCTCCTTTGATTTTCTACCATAATTGTACTCAAGCATAAAACAAAAAAGGGCAAGAAAAAAGAGAGAAGCCGAAACTTCTCTCAATTCTCTTGCCCTTCGCAATGCTCAGCGTTCCCAATAAAACATAACTGTCCTTAGCAACCCTGCTCATTCCGCTCAAGGCTTTTTTAATCAAATTGTAAATATCCGCAGTTTTTCATGGAGGTGCCACAGCCATCGCAAACCACGATATGATCCAGCAGCTTAAAGCCGTGCTCGCCCAGCTCATAGCGCAGAAAGCGGGTGGCGTTGACATCCTGACTGGACGGGATCGGATCGCTGAAATGATTGTGGCCGACCACAACGTACCGCGCCCCATGCTCTGCCGCATTGAAGATGATCCGCTCGGCCTGAACCTCCACCGCATCGATCGTGCCGACGAATTGAACCTCGCATTTGAGCAACCGCCGCTCCTCGTCCATAAAGATGGCAACGAAGGTTTCCTCGGTGCGGCCGATGAACTGCCGCAGCATCAGATCCATGATCTGCCTTGGATTGGTGATCCGCAACGACTGATCGAATTCCTCCGACCAATAGCGGCGGGCAATCCCCGGCAGCAGCCGCAGCATAAACGCCACGTTCGGCCCCACCTGATTGATTTCGGTAAGCTTTTCCTCCGGCGCATCCAACACACCCTGCAGGCTGCCGAAGGCATTAATCAGCTCATGGGCAATCCCGTTGGTATCCTTTTGCAGCAGCACGTAGCCCAGCAACATTTCCAACAGCTCATAGTCGTTGAACCGATCAGCGCCATGCTCGCGGTAGCGCGCCCTCAGCCGCGCCCGATGCCGTTCATGGGGGTTGCCGCTCTGCTCCTCTTCCTCCTGCAGCTCAAAATCCTGCAGATCAAACTCCTGCTCGATCAATGATCCATAACCTCATAGACCCCGTTCAGCACGTACTTGGGGCGATAGGGGAAGCGCTGCAGATCTTCCTTAGCGGTCACGCCACTCAATACCAGAACGGTATCGATCTCCGATTCCACGCCGGCCACGATATCGGTATCCATGCGGTCGCCGATGATGGCGATATCCTCCTCATCACAGCCCAACAGCTCCAGGCCGCAACGCATCATCAGCGGATTGGGCTTACCGAGATAATAGGCCTGCTTACCGGTGGTCAGCTCGATGGGCGCCACCATGGAGCGGCAGGCGGGAACGATCATGCCGTCCTTGCCGGGGCCGGTGAGGTCAGGGTTGGTGCCGATCAGCTTGGCGCCGCCGTGCAAGTTCCACCGCCTTGAGGATATTGGCATAGTTATAGTTGGTGGTCTCGCCGACTACCACGTAGTCGGGATTGACGTCGTTCATGGCGATGCCCGCATTATACAGCGCATTGAGCAAGCCCGGCTCACCGATGACGTAGGCGGTACAGCCCGGCTTTTGCTTGGCCAGATAGGCGGCGGTAGAAAGCGCCGAGGTATAGAAATGGGATTCATCCACGTCCAGCCCCAGCCGCTGCAGCTTAAGCTGCAGCTCCTTGGGGGAGCGCTCGGAGCTGTTGGTGAGGAACAGGAACTTCTTATTCTCCTTATACAGCCACTCAACAAAATCCTTTACCCCGGGCAACAGCTCGTTTTGATGGTAGATAACACCATCCATATCACAGATAAAGCCTTTTTTCTCACTTAATTTCATGGGTATTCTCCTTAATCAAGGTAATCCATCGCATCAATGCCCATCATCGGGAAGAGGCGGGGCAGATGCAGGCGATAACGCATATAATTGTGATACCGCAGAGCATCGGTCATAAATTCATCGGAAACGCCGACCTCGGAGGCATGGATGGGTGCGCCCGCCTTCTGCATGGCCTCGATCAGCTTATCATTTTCGGGCAGCAGCTCGAAGATATACTTGCGGATCTCGGGCCACTTCTCCTCCAGCATCTTAGGATCGACCCGATCGGTGATGGTGGGGTTATTGAGCTTCTTGACGTCGGGAAGCATCTTCTCGTCGTAGTGGGCGAAGACGTCCTCCCAATCGGTCTTATCCTCGGTGCAATGGATGGTCTCCACCCGCTCGGCGAGGTTGCGATAGATGCGGTTGCAATAAACGGTGGCAACGCCGACCTTGCGGCCATGGAAATCGGGCCAGATGCCCTTGATGACCTTATGGCATTCCAGATAGTGGGAGACCACGTGCTCGGTGCCGCTGGCGGGGCGGGAGCAGCCTGCCAGCTTCATGGCCAGACCGGTCATAACCAGCGCTTCCATGACGGCGCCTGCCGCCTCCTCGCTCTCCTCGGTGATCCGATCGGCGAGGGCAAAGATCTTATCGGTTGCCTCCTTGGTGATGGCGGCAACGTTTTCACAATAGTATTCATCGATCAGCATCCGTGCAATATGCCAATCCACCAGACCGATATACTTGGCTATCATATCGCCGAAGCCGGAGGACTTCAGGATCACGGGCGCCTTGGCCAAAATGGCGGTATCACCGATAATGATACGGGGCTGAGCCGCCTGCCAGGAGGACTTAAAGTTATTCTCAATGATGGGGGCGGTATCGGATGCAAAGCCGTCCATGGAGGGGGCGGTGGCGAAGATACAATACTGCTTCTTCTCCTCATAGGCCGCCACACGGCAGATATCGTTCAAAGAACCGGTACCGACAGAGATGACGCCGCCGACGTCGAACAGCATCGCCTCCACCTCACGCACCTGCTCTACGCGGGCATACATCATATTTTCATAGATCAACTGCTTGACGTGGAAGCCTGCCTCGTTGAGGCTCTCCAGCAGCCCTTCGCTGACCTTGATGGTGTTCTGATCGGCGACCAGCAGAACGTCCTTGGGGAAGTCTGCCTTGGCGAGGATCTCGCCGGTTTTATGTACCAGCCCGCTGCCGATCTCCACGATCTCGGTATCAAAGGTATGCACCTTCCCGCAGGGGCAATTTTCCAAATTCTTCAAAAAATGATTTAAATCCATTTTTAAACCTCCCGAATTTTTATTTCACCTTAAACTATACCATAATTATACAGTTTTTTCAATAGACATCTTGTAAAAGAGATTGCAATCGACCCACCGGTTTGTTATAATAAAAGCACAAAAAACAAAAAGGAGCGTATGACCATGAAATTCTATGCCAACCTGCATCTTCATTCCACCCATTCCGACGGCAAATACGATCCCACCACGCTGGCGAAAATCGCCCATCAAGAGGGCTACCGTGCGGCGGCGCTGACCGATCACGACACCGCCACCGGCTGTGCGGAATTTAAGGCCGCCTGCGAAGCGCTGGGGATGGAGGCCATCTTCGGCGTGGAATTTTCCGCTCCCACCTCCCTCTATACCCGCCCCAACGGCAAGGCGGGCAGCTTTCATATCACCGCCTATCATTTCGACCCCGAATACCCCGCCATGAAGGATTACCTCGATCAGATGGGCCTGCGGGAGCGGGATCAGACCCGTATCCTCTTTGAGCGCGGTCTGCGGCTGGGGCTGATCCAAGGCATCACCTGGGAGGAAGTTTTAGAGCATAACAAGGGCATTGCATGGCTCTGCAACGAGCACGTCTTTGCCGCCATGAAGGCTAAGGGGCTGGCCACCGATCTGGACTACCGCTCCTTCTTTGAAAACGTTTACGGCCCCCACCGCAGCACGGTTCCGCCCCTCTGCCCCTTTAAGCAGGTGGAGGAGATCATTGCGCTGGTGCATGAGGCGGGCGGCATTGCGCTGGTAGCCCATCCCCACAATCAGCTTCAATACCTCGACGCGCTGATCGAAATGGGCATCGATGGGCTGGAGGTCTGGCACCCCGACCTGACCGAGGAGGAAAAGGCGGAAGCCTATCGGCTGGGATTGGAAAAGAATCTCTACATCTCGGGTGGCTCCGACCACAGCGGTCTTTGCGGCGGGCAATATGCCACCTACACCGATCCCCGCACCTCACGCCACTACATTGAGCCCCTCTCTGTCGGCACCACCAAGGAATACTTCGAAGAGATCCGCGACCGCATCAAGCATCGATAAAAAAATTCCTCAAATCATCGAAATGATTTGAGGAATTTCTTTATTTCATTTTCTTCTTCAAAAACTTATTCTGCAAAATATAGACCACAACCAAAACCGCAGTCACGCCGCCGAGGATTCCGTACATCTGCGGAACGGTGACCGCATGATCGAGCAGCTCGGGATTGCAGTCGGTCATATCCCGCAGGCCGTCGATGACCTGTTGGGGCAGGCCGTCCTGCTCCATCGCCTCAAACACCCCTTGCATGGCATGGTTGCGAAACAGCGAGGTGCCATAGGTACCGGGCAGGAAAGAGACCACCGTTTGCAGCCCCTCCCCGAAGGAGGAGATGGGCATATAAGCGCCGCAGATAAAGCCGTAGCCTGCGCTGACGATACTGCCCACCGCCGAGACCTGCCCTTGGGTGCTCAAAAAGAAGTTGACCACCGAGGAAAGGGCGGTGCCGAACATCGACAGCAAAAAGACGTCCAAGATCAAATACAACACGTCGGACATCGAGAGATACCAGCCCGTATTGACGATATAAATGAGGCAAGCGCCCAGCGCCACCAGACTGATCACCAAGGTCACCAGCGCGGTTGCGATATAATAGGACAGGGAAAGAACGGATGCCTTCACGGGGGTAATGGTGAGATCGCGGCGGGCACCGCTGAATTTATCCTGCACCATCAGCATATTGGCGCAAAAGGCAACGGTCACGCAGGAGACCGCCAGCAAGGAGGACACCAACTGACCGCCGACAAAGCCGTTGATCAGCCCATCAGAGATGATGCCGCCCGCCTCGCCCATCGCCTGCCGCACCGAATCCTCAAAGACGTTACCCAAAAAGGTGGTATACAAAACCAGCAGGATCAGCGGAGTGATCAATGAGGTAAAAAACATTCCCTTATCCTTAAAAAAGAGCTTGATATTGCGCCGCATCAGCGCGAGCATCGTTTTCATTTTTGCTCCTCCTCTCCCTGGGGCTTTCTGCCGGTGACCGCCAAAAAGACGTCGTCCATCTTGCCCTTGATCAGCTCATAATCGGTGAACAGCGCGGGATCGGCGACGATCAGCTTGGTTGCGGCGGCGGTATCGGGCAGGGCGATGCGATAACCGTCCCGCACCGCTTCATAGGGATAGCCCAACGCCTGCACCTGTGGCTCCTCCACCCCGTAGAGGGTGAGAAAATCCCCGCTATAGGTATTCTTCAGCTCCAGCGGCGTTCCCTCCGCCACCACCTTGCCCTGATCGATGATGACCACGTAATCGGCATCGGCGGCCTCCTCCATATAATGGGTGGTGAGCAAAACGGTCATCCCCTGCTCACGGCGCAGGGTGTCGATCACCGCCCAGATGGTTTTGCGGGTTTGGGGATCGAGGCCGGTGGTCGGCTCGTCTAAAATCAGAATTTTGGGTTGGTGGAGCAGCGCGCGGGCGATATCCACCTTACGTTTCTGCCCGCCCGAAAGCTTGCCCAAAGGCCGGTTTAACAATTCCTTCATGTCCAGCAGATCGCAAAGCGCCTCCAACCGCTCGGCAAAAGCCTTGCCGTGGATGCCGTAGAGGGCAGCGCGACCCGCCAGATTATCCTTCACGGTGAGAGGCTGATCCAGAGCCGAGGCCTGAAACACCACGCCAAGCGCCCGCTTGACCCGATCAGGCTCGCGGTCGGGATCGCAGCCGTCGATCCGAACCGTGCCGGCGTCCTTGGCCAGCTGGCCGCAGAGAATGGAGATGGTGGTGCTTTTCCCTGCACCATTGACCCCCAAAAAGGCGAACAGCTCCCCCTCTTTGACCTTAAAGCTGATATCCTGCACCGCCTTGACCTCGCCAAAGGCTTTATGCAGACCGTTGATCTCTATAATGTTCATTTCGTTTCTCCTCCATGGCAATGCTTCAAGCCCATAAACAGATCGGTGAGCATCGCCGCGATCATTTCCATATCCAATCGGCAGTAGCCCGTTGCCAGCATCACGGCAAAGCCGTGCACCGCGCCCCAGATCTCCAGATGGAAAACCTCCGCCTTTTCACGGGCAATGCCCGCCGCACGGCAGGCCGCTTCAATATCTGCCGCCGCCCGCTCGTTGCTCTCGCTTCCGCGATCCTGCATGAACAGCAGCTTAAAAAGATTCTTTTCCTCGGCGGCAAAGCGGATATAGGCCATCCCCATCGCCTTAAAAGGCGGATACTTCTCTGCCGCCAATTCCCGCTCGCGGTAGGCATAATATGCGCTCCATCCCTCGCGGATCACTGCGTCCCGCAGCGCCTCCATATTCTCAAAGGCGGTAAAGATCGGGCGGGCGGAGGTGCCCAGTGCCGCCGCCAAGTCCCGCGCGGTCAGCCGCTCGGCCCCCTGCTTGCGCACCAATGCAACGGCGGCCGCAAGGATCTCTTCTCGCTTGAATTTCGGTTTTGGTGGCATTGAGCTCCTCCTTTAAGCAACATATGTTGCGCAACGTTTGTTTTATCATAACCCAAAAACCGCGAAATGTCAAGGAAAAATGTTGCCAATCGCAAAAATCATGTTATAATAAAAGATAAAGAAGGTGAATGAATGAAGTTCAAAGGCGTTATTTTTGATTTTAACGGTACGTTGTTTTTTGATTCCGAGATGCACGAGCGAGCATGGCAGGAGGTCAGCGTTGCATTGTTTGACCGCCCCATTCCGACAGCGGAATATCGGGAGCATCTCAACGGCCGCTGTAATCGGCTGATCGTGGAGTATCTCTTGGAGGGAAAGTTCACCGAAGAGGACGTGACCCGTGCCGAGATTGCCAAAGAGGAGCGCTATCGCGTTCTCTGCCGCGAGACCCCCGGCTTCATTCGGTTCACCAAGGGTGCAGAAGCGCTGTTTGATACCCTGAAAGCCCAAGGCATCCCCATGGCGATCGCCACCGCCTCGGAGATCTCCAACGTGGAATTTTACTGGAAGGAATTTGATCTTGCCCGCTGGTTCACCCGCGACCGCATCATCTATTCCGACGGCACCCTGCCGATGAAGCCCGCGCCCGATATATATCTGGCGGCCGCCGCGCGGCTGGGGCTCTCCCCCGCCGAGGTGCTGGTTTTTGAGGATTCCAATACCGGCCTGCAGGCGGCAAGGAATGCAAAGGTCGGCCGCCTTTATGCCATCACCGGCGGGGACGACACCGCCTTCGGGCGGGAGCTGGCCGACGAAGCCATCCCCGACTTTACTTATTTTAATCCGGAGGAATAAAAATGTATCCGAAGCATACGAAATTTGCCCTTTGGCCGGCGGTCGTACCGGCGCATCAGACCGCCACGATTACGGTGGTGGCCTGCGAAAACGTCTACCTCCCCAAGGAGGGGGTTGAATATACCCTGCGGATCAACCCGCTCAATGCCGACGCCGTTGATTATCACACCGCGCCCCATCGGATCGATTATCCCGTTATCGGCAAAAACGGCGTTCTGACCCTCGATTATGCCTTTGGCGAGGAGGGCGAATATTGGGTGGATCTGTTGCTGGAGGGCAAGGTGCTGCAAAAGATGCGGATGTATGCCCTGGAGGAGGATCTCTATGGCTTGCGCCCCTTAAAGGGCGATCTCCACAGCCACAGCCACCGCTCCGACGGCAAGCACGATCCCGCCGCGCTGGCAGG
>JAFQKO010000062.1 GCA_017396865.1 Clostridia bacterium
TTTACGATACCGTTCCCGGAGAGGTTTGGAGCAAGGAGCGCATCCAAGCCATGATCGAAGAGGTTGAGGCGGCAGGCTTGACCGTTGCAGGTATTGAAAGCGTCAACATTCACGACGAGATCAAGACCGGCGGCCCCAACCGTGATCTTTATATCGACAACTACATTGAGACCTTGGAAAACCTCGGTCAGGCGGGAATTCACATGGTTTGCTATAATTTCATGCCCGTTTTCGACTGGACCCGCACCGAAATGGCGCGCGTTCGCGAGGACGGCTCTACGGTTCTTGCCTACACCCAAGAGGCTGTCGATGCGCTGGATCCCGAAAAGATGTTTGATTCCATTGCGGGCGACATGAACGGCACGGTAATGCCCGGCTGGGAGCCTGAACGAATGGAACGGGTCAAGGAGCTTTTTGAACTCTACGAGGATATCGACGAAGAAAAACTCTTTGAGAATTTAGTCTACTTCCTCAAGCGGATCATGCCCGTTTGCAATCAATACGACATCAACATGGCGATCCATCCCGACGATCCTGCCTGGAGCGTTTTCGGTCTGCCCCGCATCATCAACAACAAGCCCAACATTCTGCGAATGATGAATGCGGTGGACGATCCCCACAACGGTGTTACCTTCTGCACCGGATCTTACGGCACCTCGCTGGAAAACGATCTGCCCGATATGATCCGCGCATTAAAGGGACGGATTCATTTTGCACACATCCGCAACCTGAACTTCATCACCCCCACCAACTTTGAGGAATCGGCTCACCTTTCCTCCGACGGCACCTTTGATATGCATGCCATCATGCGGGCGCTCTACGATATCGGCTTCGACGGCCCGATCCGTCCCGACCACGGACGGATGATCTGGGGCGAGGTGGCCATGCCCGGCTACGGCCTCTACGACAGAGCCCTCGGCGCTTGCTATCTGCAGGGTCTTTGGGAAGCGATCGTTAAAGAAAATCAAACAAAGTAAAAAAATGAGGTTATCCGATTGGATAACCTCATTCTTATTAGATTAGAACAGGCCGGAGATGACGCCGTTTTCATCCACGTCGATCCGCTCGGCGGCGGGACGCTTGGGCAGACCGGGCATGGTCATAATGTCGCCGGTCAGCACCACGATGAAGCCTGCACCCGCAGAGATCTTGACGTTACGGACGGTAACGGTGAAATCCTCGGGCGCACCCAGCTTGGTGGGAACATCGGAGAAGCTGTACTGGGTCTTAGCCATACAAACAGGCAGCTTACCGTAGCCCAACTCGGTCAGGCGGTCGATCTGCTTCATGGCTGCGGGCAGGATATTGATACCCTTACCGCCGTAGACCTTCTGCACAATGGCTTCGATCTTTTCGGGGATGGTGGTATCATCCTCATAGCTGAAGGTGAAATTGCCCTTCTCCTCCTCGCAGAGACGAACTACCTCTTTGGCAAGGGCTTCGCCGCCCTTACCGCCCTCTGCCCAAACGGTAGAGAGCACTACGTTGACACCCAGCTCCTTACACTTATCGATCAGGAACTGAATTTCAGCATCGGTATCGGTGGGGAAACGGTTGACGGCAACCACGCAGGGAAGCTGATAGACGTTCTTAATATTGGAAACGTGACGGAGCAGGTTGGGAACACCCTTTTCAAGGGCGCCCAGATCCTCATTGCCCAGCTCGGTCTTGGCCAAGCCGCCGTGCATCTTCAGCGCACGGATGGTGGCGACCATTACCACCGCATCGGGAGTCAAACCTGCCATACGGCATTTGATATCCAAGAACTTCTCGGCACCGAGATCGGCACCGAAGCCTGCTTCGGTAACGGCATAATCGCCCATCTTCAGCGCCATCTTAGTGGCGATCACGGAGTTACAGCCATGGGCGATATTCGCGAAGGGGCCGCCGTGAACAAAGGCGGGAGTGCCTTCAAGGGTCTGCACCAGATTGGGCTTCAAAGCATCCTTCAAGAGGGCCGCCATAGCGCCCTGCGCCTTAAGCTGGCCGCAGGTAACCGGTTCATCGTCGTAGGTATAACCGACGATGATCTTGGCAAGGCGGGTTTTCAGGTCGATAATATCATTGGACAGGCACAAAACGGCCATGATTTCGCTGGCAACGGTAATATCAAAGCCATCCTCACGGGGAACACCCTGCATTCTGCCGCCGAGACCGTCGATCACGTTACGAAGCTGGCGGTCGTTCATGTCCACACAACGCTTCCAGGTGATCTTCTTAACGTCGATACCCAACTCATTGCCCTGCTGAATATGGTTATCCAGCATCGCGGCGAGCAGGTTATTGGCTGCGCCGATGGCATGGAAGTCGCCGGTGAAATGGAGGTTGATATCTTCCATGGGAACGACCTGTGCATAGCCGCCGCCTGCCGCGCCGCCCTTGATACCGAATACGGGGCCGAGGGAGGGCTCACGCAGAGCAACGGTTACGTTCTTACCGATGCGGCGAAGGCCGTCGGCAAGGCCGATGGTGGTGGTGGTCTTACCCTCACCCGCAGGGGTGGGGGTAATGGCCGTTACCAGAATCAATTTACCGTTCTTACGATCGGTCTTCAGCAGAGAAA
>JAFQKO010000063.1 GCA_017396865.1 Clostridia bacterium
TATGATGATGAACGCCCCCAAGGGTCTGACTGCCGCTTCCGGCATTGATGCCGTCACCCACGCACTGGAAGCCTACGCCTCCATGCTTGCCACCGATTACACTGATTCCCTTGCTCTGCGGAGCCTGAAGGTGATCTTTGAATACCTGCCGCAGGCCTACAAAAACGGCCCCGTGAACCCCGTTGCCCGGGAAAAGATGGCCAACGCCGCCACCATGGCCGGTATGGCCTTCGCCAATGCCTTCCTCGGTGTCTGCCATTCCATGGCCCATAAGCTGGGCGCCTTCCATCATCTGCCCCATGGCGTTGCCAATGCGCTGATGATCGAAGAGGTGCTGCGCTTCAATGCCTCCGAGGCTCCCGTGAAGATGGGTACCTTCTCCCAGTATGATCATCCCCATACCTTGGCTCGCTATGCCGAGATCGCCGACTACCTGAACCTCGGCGGCAAGACCGACGAGGAGAAGCTGGAGAACCTCATCAAGGCCATCAACGACCTGAAGGCAACCGTTGGCATCAAGGAGACCATCAAGGACTACGGTGTGGACGAAAAGGCATTCCTCGAGAACCTCGACGAGATGGTGGAGCAGGCCTTCGACGACCAGTGCACCGGCGCCAACCCCCGCTACCCGCTGATGAGCGAGATCAAGCAGATGTATCTCAATGCCTACTACGGCAAGCATGAGACCGTATAAGGAGGAAGAAACGATGAAGCTGGATAACGTAATTGCAACAAGCAAAAATAAGGTGATCGTCCGTGATGGCGATCGGGTCTATAAGATTTTCAATGCCGATTATTCCAAGGCGGATATCCTCAATGAGGCGCTGAATCAGGCGCGGGTGGAGGAAACCGGCATTAAGATGAATCGCATTCTGGAGGTTACTACGCTGGAGGACGGCCGCTGGGCGATCGTCTCCGAGTTTATCGAGGGTAAAACCTTGGCTCAGCTGATGGAGGAGCATCCCGAGAAGGAAGAGGAGTATCTGGAGAAATTTGTCGATCTGCAGATCAGCATCCACCGCAAGCGCGCCCTTCACCTCAATAAGATCCGCGATAAGATGAACATGAAGATGGATCAGGCCGATATCGACCCCACCACCCGCTATGAGCTTCATACCCGCCTGGCAGGTATGAAAAAGCACGTGAAGGTGCTGCATGGCGACTTCAACCCCACCAACGTGATCATGAACGATGCCGGTGAGCTGTACGTTCTGGACTGGGCTCATGCCACCCAGGGCAATGCTTCTGCCGATGCCGCAAGAACCTATCTGCTGTTCTGCCTGCAGGGCAGAGAGGATCTGGCCAAGAAGTATATGAAGCTCTTCTGCATCAAGAGCAATATCGCCAAGCAGCTGGTTCAGCAATGGCTGCCCATCGTGGCCGCCTCCCAGTCTGTTAAGGGCAACCCCGAGGAACGGGAATTCCTGCTCTCTTGGGTAGACGTTGTAGACTACGAATAAGATAAACAAAACCCTTGCTTTCAAAAAAGCAAGGGTTTTGTTTTAGACTGTCAAAAAAGGCACCGACCGCAGAAAAATAGGTAAAACCTAAAGTATGTGCCAATATTAATGATTGCAAGGAGAAGGGAAGTCTACTCTTTCTCTTTGTTCATTTTATAAGGTAAAAATCCGCATCGTGATGCGGATTTTGATTGGAATTTTTCTGCTATCCGCCGATCCGCTCTCTACCGTACCTATGTACGCCGACGAGAACGGATCGACGAATTCGTCACTCTTTTTTGATCAGTCTCCCAGCGTGTCAAAATAATAAATAGTTTTTTGACACGCTGACAAATCCCTTGCTTTCAAAAAAGCAAGGGATTTGTTTATTTTGCATAAAAAACGAAGGCGAATTTAGGCGGGTTCAACAAGGAAATGTTACATTAATGTTACATTTTGCGGAAACGATTGACAGTAAAGAGGGTGCTTTATATAATAAAAATAGGATATGTCCTAAAAAATGGGGGTTGTGAATGAAAAAAACAGCATTGTTTTGCATCATTTTAACTATATTGAGTCTTTGTGCGTGCGAGAAAAAAGCAGAGCCGCAAACAGAAAAAATGGAGGTTCTTGCTTCTGATTTTGCTACAGAAAAAGAGCAGGAATTCGTAGATCCGTCAATCGGTGAAGTTGTTGCTTCCTATGATCCGAAGGATTATCAAAATCTTCGTCGATATGGGCTTGAAACCGCTACGGTTGTGGATACTTCTCCGCAAACGATTGAAGAAATCTTGGCAGTTGTCCATGACGGTGGCTTGATTGTAACGGGAAAAGCATACGGATTGCGTGAAAGTATTGATGATCCGCTATATTATGGCACCAAAACTTTATTTGAAGTTGATCATGTTTTTTACGGTGATGTTGAACCGGGAGAAGCAATAATTGTTCAAGAGGACTATCTTGTAAAAGAAGGAGAAAAAGGTGCGTATTTGTTTAGCTTAACCAAGCATTATTCCTATTTGCAAAATGGCGAGTACGTATTGTTGTTTTTAAGACCGGCGTCAAAATATGAAGGCTATGCGATTGTTCACAATGCCATTCCGATCGAGGAAGATTACCTGGAGTGGAGCGAGGAATATCTGGAGCGTTTTCTGGATTATTTCCGTGGAGATAAAACTCTTTTTGATATCCCGGAGACAACGGATGCTACAGTCGGAGGCAGTCCGGTTCGTATGTATTCGCCCGGATGGCCGAAACGAGAGATTTCAAATGAAGAATTAATTGCAGAAATGCAGGATAATCTGTTGTTTTACTTGGCAACCGAAATGAAAATAAAAATCTGGCCGACACGCCACGTTGATTATGCCGGCGACCATTGCGGCCGAACAAAGAGCTCTCTCAAAAAGTGGCAAGAATATGAGGCCTTTGAAGCCTACCGTAAGGAACTTGAATGAAAGTAACAGTATTATTATTTATCGTTTTAACACTTCTCGGTCTTTGCGGCTGCCAAGCGAATAAACCGCAAGCAGAAGGAAGCCCTGATGTTTTGACTGCTCCGAACTTTCCGAACGAAAAGGAGCAGGAGGGGGTTATAATGGACGCGGTGCAAGCTGTTGGCGGAACGGCTGTTCCCGCTTATGATCCAAAGGACTATGCTGATCTTCCGACACGAACCAACACGACGGCTATATTGAGCGATACCACACCGAAAACAACGGCGCAACTGCAAGAGCAGCTTGGCACAAGCGGGCTGATTGTTTCGGGGTATGCAACGGGGAACCGTATCAGTTACGATGAGGACGGTGCTTTTTATACCAAAGCGCAGTTTATAATTGATCGTGTTTTTCTCGGCTCTGTTTCGCCTGGCACAACCATCACGGTCAGCGAAGGTTACGTGGTGCGTGAAAATAAGAAAGAAACCTTTATCTATGCTTATGATCCCGAGCATTCGTATTTGCAGAATGATGAATACGTATTGCTGATTGCAAAGCCCTCTAAGCTTGCTCCCGGCTGCTATACGCCGATCCATAACCCGCTGCCGATCGCCACCGATTGCGCCGAATGGAGCGAGGAATATTTGGATCGCTTGCTGGATTATTTCCGCGGAGATCCCTCCACCTATGTTCGGCCGCAGGATGAGGTTTATACGGAAAACGGATATTTAATCAAGGAGGAGGCACCGGATTGGCCGCGGCGCGAAATTTCAAACGAGGAAATGATTGCTGAGCTGCAGGATAATCTGCTGATCTATCTGGCAACCGAGTTGAGAATTAAGATTTGGCCGACCGAGCATATCAACTATGTGGATGAGCATTGCGGTCGAACGAAGCACAATATGCAGCGCTGGCAACTGCCGGAGAGCCAACTTTATCGCTACGGTTATGATATTTAAACAAGAAACGTGCCGACCCTATGGTCGGCACGTTTTTTGATTTTATAAGTGATAATATTTATCGGAGGCGCGATCCTCCAGCAATAGGAGCTCCTTTTGCTTTCGATGGTTCAGCATCACCATTTTGACCCAGAACCAAATGATCACAAACAGGGCAACAATCGCCGAAAAGGCGATGGTAACGGGAGCGTTTTTAAATTCAAAGCCGCCCAGCAGATTGATCAGCAGGATGGCAATTGCGCCCGTGCCGAGGATGATCGAAGTATGCTTGATCTTCTTATTGCGATGGAAACGGAGCAGCTCTTTCCGTTCCTTATTATATTTTTCTAAAGCTTCCGGTTTCATTTTTCGCAGAAAAACTCCACTTCTTCCCCAACTGCGCCGATGCAGAAGGCAATGCGGGCAGGGAAGGGAGGCTCAGAGCCGATGACGATGTCCTTGGGCTCCATGGTAACCTCAAAGCCCTCGGCACGAACGGCCTCAATGCAACCGTCCACGTCGTCGGTGGCCAGCGCAAGATGCTGAATCGCACCCCGCTGCAGGCGGGAATCGGCATCGGAGAACAGCTCCATCATAGCGTCGCCGGTGGAGACCATCATTCCCAGATGCTCCCCCTCGCCCCAGGTGCGCACAACGGGCATTCCCAAAATGTCGCGATAAAAATGAACCAACCGCTCGAATTCCTCCAAGCCCTTGGCCTTTAAAGCGATGTGATGTACGCCCTTGATCTTAGCCATTGTTCTTCTCCTTCAGCAGGTCGCGGATCTCCTCCAGCAGAACGGTTTCGTCGCTCTTAACGGGCTCGGCAGCAGCGGCGGCAGCTTCCTCAGCCTTCTTGTGTCTGTTCTTGAGAGCGGAGAGGGTCTTGATGACCATGAAGAGGCAGAATGCAATGATCAGGAAATCGACGATATTCTGAATGAAAATGCCGTACTCAATCGTAGCACCGCGCACAACGAAGTTCAGCTCGTAGAAGTTCTTGCCGATCAGGATACCAACCAGCGGCATGATGATGTTGTCCACCAGGCTGGTTACGATGGCCTTGAAGGCAGTACCCATAACGAACGCAACAGCCATATCCAGGATGTTGCCCTGCGCCATAAACTCTTTAAACTCTTTGAAAAACTTTTTCATAACTTTTTCTCCTTTATTATTTAGCTGCTTTGGGCAGCATAAAGATCGACTTAACGTTGCTGTTGTATTCCTTCGAGAGGATATGGATCAAAAATTCCTCCAGCGAGGAGAGGGCGGTGGCAATGCAAACCACAAAGCAGCCCGCAACCATAAAGCAAAGGGGAAGGAAATAGGGCACGCTGAACATCAGCAGGCCGGTCAGCTTATTGGCATAGGTGTGAACAGAGGCGAAGCGCTTGTATTTGACGGCGGCCACGGTGTAGGAAACCAGCCGCAGCAGAATCACCGCGCCAACGGCGATCCAGATCTGCCAAGGGAGCTTTGCCCAAAGCACGGGGAATACCATCAGCAGCATCACGAAGTAAAAGAGCAGATCGGCCACGCTGTCCAGTCGGGAGCCGAATTCGCTGGATTGCTTGAGTATCCGCGCCAACCATCCGTCCAGCACATCGCTGACCCCGCAGATGGTGTAGATGACGTAAAACTCCACCGACGAAACGGTTGTGAAGGGCAGAGCCGCTGTTCCCAAAAGCCGAATGCAGGTTATGAAATTGGGAATCGTAAGATAGGTGTTGGTCATAATTGCGTCCTTGCTTAATTTAAAAATAATGTCGAAATTCGTTGACCGTATCACTACGATTATACTTCGAATGGAAGATGGTGTCAATCTTTTTTTGAAAAATTATACGTCTAATTCAGGCGGTACGTCGATTTCATCGGATACGTATTTGCCGTTCCTTTTCCGTTGCCGAACGCACTCGGTCAGGAGATATTCGATCTGCCCGTTGAGGGAGCGAAAATCATCCTCTGCCCAGGCGGAAAGCTGGGCGTAGAGCTTGGCAGAGATGCGCAAGGGAACCTGCTTTTTCTCGTTCGCCATTAATATAAGCTCCCCGAATTGACGATGGGCTGGGCATCCTTATTGCCGCAGAGCACCACCAGCAGATTGGAGACCATCGCCGCCTTGCGCTCCTCGTCCAGCGCAACGATCCCGCCGTCGTTCAGCCGATTGAGCGCCATTTCAACCATCCCGACCGCACCGTCCACGATCATTTTGCGGGCGTCGATGATGGCAGAGGCCTGCTGCCGCTGCAGCATAACCGCGGCAATTTCGGGTGCGTAGGCAAGGTAGGTGATGCGTGCTTCGATCACCTCTAAGCCCGCATTGCTTACCCGTGATTGAATTTCATCGCGAATCCGCTCCGCAACGATCTCGCTGG
The DNA here is from genome assembly GCA_017396865.1 of Clostridia bacterium. Next base: position 6,186 of record JAFQKO010000063.1, read on the forward strand.
AGCCGCGCAGGGAGCCCTCGTCCGGCTCGCCGTCACCGGTGGTGTCCACGTTCTGTGCTACGTCGTAGGGATAGATCCGAACAATGTTGCGCAGCGCCGCGTCGCATTGCAGAGAAAGGAATTCTTTATAGTTATCTACGGTGAAAACCGCCTTGGCGGTATCGGCCACCCGCCAGATCACGGCGATGCCGATCTCCACGGGATTGCCCAGGCAGTCGTTGATCTTCTGCCGATTGTTGTTCAGGGTCATCGCCTTGAGGGAGATCACCCGACTGACCGATTGATAGCTCAGGCCGCTGCCCAGCTTCACCGCAACGCCCTCCTCCCGATCTACGTCGCCGCTTTGGCGCAGATTGGTTTTGGCCGCGGGATTGACCGCCGCCACAAAGGGATTGACAAAATAGAAGCCCTCGCCCTTCAGCGTGCCGATGTATTTGCCGAAAAGGGTCAGCACCAACGCCTCCTGCGGCTTTAAGATCTTCAGCCCCAAAAAGGGAATCCAACCGATGCAGAGCACCGCAATGCCGAGGATCATACAGGTTGCGCCGATGGCGGTGTTATGATTGTCCAGCAGGATGCCGCCGCAGATTGTACTGCCGATTGCGGCCAACAGGATCAGAACGGTTAGCACCAGCGCGACCATTCCATTTTTTGCTTTTAACGTTTTTTCTTGCATTTGTAATGCCTCCTTTGGTATCTGTATGATATCATTTTAATATCATTTTTGGAAAAAGTCAAGTTTTTTTCGATAAAACTTGCTTGTCTGTTAAAATTATACTTGTATTTTCGGATGAAATATGAGAAAATAATAGATGCTAATTTTGCATATAAATATAGGAGGCTTTTATGAGCGAAAAAAGAAGTGGCTTTACCGGGCGGATCGGATTCGTTCTGGCGGCAGCCGGATCAGCGGTCGGCCTGGGTAATATCTGGCGGTTTCCGTATCTCGCCGAGCAATACGGCGGCGGTATTTTTCTGCTGGTTTATTTGATTTTGGCAATTACCTTCGGCTTTTCTTTGATGTGTGCCGAGATTGCCATCGGCAGAAAGACCGGCATGAGTGCGATTAGTGCCTTTGCAAAGCTGAATAAGAAATATTCCTTTATCGGCGTGCTGGCGGCAATTGTACCTGCCATCATCCTGCCCTATTATTCCGTTATCGGCGGCTGGGTTACCAAGTATTCCTTTGAATACTTTACCGGTGGTGCCCATGAAGTGGCGGGCGATAGCTTTTTCGGCAATTTCATCGGCAGCACCTGGGCGCCCTTGATCTTCTTCCTGATCTTTATCGGGATCACAGCGCTGGTCGTTATGGGCGGTGTGGAAAAGGGCGTCGAGAACGTCAGCAAATTCATGATGCCGATCTTGGTGATCTTGATTTTGATCATCGCAGGCTATACCCTCTTTGTTCCCGAGATCCGTAAGCATATCGGCGATTATTTCATCCCCGATTTCAGCAGCCTGACTGCGGGCAGCCTGGTGAAAACCATCCTCGGTGCCATGGGTCAGTTGTTCTATTCCATGTCGCTGGCCATGGGCATTATGATCACCTACGGCTCCTATATGAAAAAGGATAACCATATTGAAAAAGCGGTTCATCAGATCGAATGGTTCGATACCGGTATTGCATTTTTAGCGGGCTTTATCATCGTCCCCGCAGCCGCTGCCTTTTCCGGTGGCGTCAATAATTCCGGTCCGGGCTTGATGTTTGCCACGCTGCCGAAGGTTTTTGAAAAGATGCCCGGCGGCACCATCGTCGGCGCAGCCTTCTTCATTTTGGTGTTGTTTGCGGCGCTCACCTCCTCCATCTCCTTGATGGAAACGGTGGTTTCGATCATCTGCGATAAGTTCAAGCTTAGCAGAATGAAGTCCTGTGTGATCGTTTTGATCGGCGCAATCCTGCTGGGCTTGCCCTCCTCGCTGGGCTTCGGCGTATGGTCGCATATCATGCCGCTCAATATGGATCTGCTCACCTTCTTCGACTTTATCAGCAATAGTGTGCTGATGCCCATCGTGGCGCTGCTCACCTGTATCTTCATTGGCTACGTCCTTAAGCCGAAGGCGTTGATCGATGAGATCGAGAAAAACGGTCGCTTTGGTGGGAAGGGCTTGTTCGTTGTTGTAATTAAATACTTTGCACCGGTCTGCATCATCGCAATTTTGGCTTCTTCGGTTGCCGATGGTTTGTTGAAGGCGTTTACCGGCGTAGGACTCTTCTAAAGATAAAACGAACTCCCGCAATGCTTGGCATTGCGGGAGTTTTTTATGTAAAAATAAAGCCCTTGTTTTGCAACAAGGGCTTTTGGAACGAACTCAGGCAACGACTTCTTCTTCGTCGTCCAGATCTTCAAAATCGTCGAAATCATCGAAATCGGTTTCGAAGGCCAGATCCGAAGGGGCAATTTCGGCTTTCTTCTTCTTTTTAGCGATGTGCTTCAGAAGCAGAACCGTAGCAACCGTTGCTGCGATTACGCTCAGAATAACGGAGATAACAATGATCTGATTTTTTTTCATGGTACGAATACCCCTTTCGTTGAATTTATCTACTTAACAATATTTTAACATAACTTTTTTCAAAAATCAATCATTTTTAAAGATAAAAAATTGATAGATAATGAAATAAATAAATTCGATCATAAATCGAAGGGCATAAATGACGGCGATTCCCATCCAGCCGCTCACCAGCCCGCCTACAAAATTGATGATTTCCATCATAACGAGGGTCACCATCGTGATCGCCATAATGGCAATCATCAGCTGGCGCGCCACGTAGAAGAAGGGGGCACCGTATTGCCGATAAACCCAATATTTTAAGATAAAGAATAGAATGGGAAAGCGAACCAAGAAAACGATGAAATCCAGCGATTCTGGCTTCACAAAGAACCGTGCGATCAAATAGATCACCAATGCGGTTACCAGCGCGGCAATCGCATAGCGCAGCACCTCGCCCTTGCGGGCAACCAGCGCATCGTAAAATTTATCGGAAAGGCGATGCGGATTTTTCTTTTGATTGGTTTTGGCCATGGCTTTTTCTCCTGTTTTGATTGAGATGCTCCTATTATAACATAAAAAAACGCAGATGAAAAGGGCTACACTAAAAATAATGCAGCCCTCTTCACCAAACAAAAGAGAAATATGAAAAGTGTCGCAAGATCCATTTCCGACCTGCTACGCTTATAGTATAACCGATAAATGTGAAAATAGTGTGAACGCGGGGTAAAGAGTTTTCAAAAAAAGAATGAACGATTGACTTTTGTGTTCAAAAGGGGTATACTTTGTTAAGATTATTAAATGTAAGGAAGTGTATAAAATGGGATGCACACATAATTGTGATACCTGCTCCTCCAACTGCTCCGGTAAGGGCGCAGAGAAGGAGAGCCTCATGGAAAAGCCCCATGAGCTGAGTAACGTAAAAAAGATCATCGGTGTTGTCAGCGGTAAGGGCGGCGTCGGAAAAAGCATGGTCACCTCGCTGGCGGCCGTTGCGATGCAGCGCCGCGGGTTCCGCACCGCCGTTTTGGATGCGGATATTACCGGCCCCTCCATCCCCAAGGCCTTCGGTCTTTCGGGCAAGCGGGCAGAGTCCAACGGTGAGGCGCTGTTCCCCGTGACCTCTAAAATGGGTACCCAGATCATGAGCGTTAACCTCCTGCTGGAGGATGAAAATGCGCCGGTCGTCTGGCGTGGGCCCGTCATTGCAGGCGCGGTCAAGCAGTTCTGGACCGACGTGATCTGGAACGACGTCGACTATATGTTCGTCGATATGCCTCCCGGCACCGGCGACGTACCCCTGACGGTGTTCCAGTCCCTGCCTGTTGACGGCATCATCGTTGTTACCTCTCCGCAGGATCTGGTTTCGATGATCGTCAATAAGGCGGTCAAGATGGCCGAGATGATGAATATTCCCATCCTCGGTATTGTGGAAAACTACAGCTATCTGCGTTGCCCCGATTGCGGTAAGGAGATCAAGGTCTTTGGCGAAAGCCATCTGGAGTCGGTTGCGAAGGAGCATAAGCTGCAGGTTCTGGCTAAGCTTCCCATCGATCCCGAGCTGGCAAGCCTTTGCGATCAGGGCATGATCGAGCTTTATGAAGGCGATTATGCCGAGAGCATTGCGGATTATTTGATGCAGTGAAAAAAGCCGCCGGCCCATGGAGGCTTGGCGGCTTTTTTGGAGAACGTGTGATGACAGAGCGAATCAAGCGATTACATGAACAATGTAAAAAACGCGGAGAAGCAGGTTTGCCGCTCCATTTTCAGGCGGATTTGCATGCGTCGGCCCTCGGTCGGTTTGCAAGCCTGCCCCATGGGGAAAAGCTGGCGCGGGCGATGGGCTATGCCATTGAGAATATGGACGTTTTTGCCTATGAGGATGATCGGCTCGGCGGGCGGGTCTGCTATTATCGAGAGAACGAGAAAAAGCCGAGCGGCTATTGTGCGGAGCTGGATTGTGATACACCTGCCAACGAAGCCTTTCGGCGGAAATGCCCCGATGCAGACGTGCTTCAAAGGAATAAACTGATTCATATATCTGTCAAGGGTCATATCTCCTGGCGGTATGATCGGATCTTGAAATTGGGCGTGAGCGGCTTCAAAACGCAGGTGGAAGGATATCTTTCCAAAGCAAAAGATGCCGAGGCGAAGGAATTCTACGAGGGTGTTTTGATCCTGCTGGACGCGATGCTTGCCTTCAACGATAAGCATATTGCCGCCTATGAACAGCTCGGGAATTTTGAACTGGCCGAGCGGATGAAGCGGGTGCCCCGCTATCCTGCCGAGAGCTTTCGGGATGCGGTGCAGGCGTATTTTATGCAGCATATCGTTGTCATGCGGGAGAATCCATACGGCGGCAACAGTCCCGGGCGGCTGGACTATTATTTGTGGCCCTATCTGAAAAAGGACTTGAAAAAGGGCGTATGCACCCTTGAAGAGGCAAGAGAGATCATCGATGAGCTGTTTCTGCGCATCGATGAACGGATCCATAATAAGGATGGTTGGGCTGAAACCATCCTCGTTGGGGGAACAGCGCCCGACGGAGCTTCGGCGATCAATCCCTTGACTTATATCATGGTGCGATCGCTCATGGAGCTCAATATCACCCATCCGCTTGTGTACATCCGCCTGCCCAAGGATCCGCCCAAGGAGATTCTGGACCTTTGTGCGGACTATCTGATGGCGGGCAATAACCGCGCTCAGATCCTCTCCGATCCGCCCATTATGGAGGCACTGATGAACGTTGGCGTTCCCTATGAGGATGCGGTCGATTATTTTTGCGGCGGTTGCATGGAGATCGGTGTGCAGGGTAAGAATTCCGATCTGCTGTACGTCGGCTGGGTCAACACGGCGAAGATGCTGGAACTGATGATTACCGGCGGAACTTGCCTTAAAACGGGGGAGACGCTGCCCTGCTTCCAAAGCGAAAAGGGCTTGGCGGGCTATTCTGATTTCGAGCGCTTTTACGTAGATTTCCTGAAGGAAGCCAAGCGGCTGATCCATCTTGGCCTGAGCTATCAGGACGATTGCAGCTACTATGCCGAAAAGAATCGCCCTGCCTATCTGTTATCTTCGATGATGGACGATTGCCTGGCGCGCGGCCGCAATATGCACGGCGGTGGCGCCCGATACCACGATTACGGCGGAACTCCGCTGGCCTTGCCCAATACGATCGATTCACTTTTGGCGATCAAGCTGGCGGTGTTTGAGCAAAGGCTTTGCTCGGCCGAAGAATTGATCGCGGCATTGAAGGCGGATTACAAGGGCTATGAACCGCTGCAGCTGCAGCTGAAGCAACTGCCGAAATACGGGATGGACAACGACGAGGCAGATGCCTTCGCTGCCCACGTGATGCGGGATTTCACCGAGATGTATCATTCCTTTACCACCCGCCACGGCGGGAAGGGCAAACCGGTCATTCTGACCTTTACCTATGCACCGGAGGCTGCGGCCATGCTCGGTGCACGGGCAGACGGCAACCATGCGGGAGCAATGGTTGCCCACGGAATAACGCCTCAGGCCTCGGCAATGACCAAAGGGATCACCGCAGCAGTCAACTCGCTGGGAAAGATGCCCCATGAAGCGTTCTCAGGCGGCGCCTCGACCATGTGGGATTTCGATAGTTCCTGGGTGAATGAGGATATTATCCGTGCGGTGCTTTGCACCTTTATTGAAAAGGGCGGACAGATCTTTCAGGGAAATACCACCTCGGTGGAGGATCTGGTCAAGGCGAAGGATGATCCCGATAACTACCGGCATCTGATCGTGCGGGTGGGCGGCTATTCGGCGCGGTTTGTAAATCTGAGCAGTAAGCTGCAGGATGAGATCATCGGCAGAATACGGCATAAAGGATAAAGGTGAACCATGGAAGGAACCGTTTTTGATATTCAACGCTTTTGCATCCATGACGGGCCGGGGATCCGTACCACCGTGTTTTTAAAGGGCTGTCCCTTGCGGTGCATCTGGTGCCATAACCCCGAATCGCAGAGGCAGGAATCGGAGCTGGCATACTATCCTCAAAAATGTATCGGATGTGGGGCTTGCGTTACCGCCTGCCCGAACGGCTGCCATCAAATCGGTGCTGAGGGGCATCGCTTGGAGCGTAAGGCTTGCGTTCGGTGCGGTCGTTGCGCCGAAAGCTGCGTTGCAAACGCCTTGGAGCAGCTCGGCAGAACCGAAACGGTCGAAGCGGTGCTGGAGGAAGTGCTGCGGGATTGTGCCTTTTATCAGAATTCGGGCGGTGGGCTTACCGTTTCGGGCGGCGAGCCGCTGATGCAAAGCGAGTTTTTGCTTGCATTGCTGAAGGGCGCCAAGGCGGCGGGGCTGCATACCTGCATTGAAACCTGCGGTTATGCGTCCCAAGAAACCATCCGCAAGGTGGCGCAGTATACTGATCTCTTTTTGTTTGATGTCAAGGAAACCGAAGAGGAGCGCCACCGGAAGCTGACCGGTGTGCCCTTTGCCTCGATTTTGGAAAATTTGAAGCTTTTGGATTCCTTGGGCGCAAAAATCATTCTGCGCTGTCCCTTGGTTCCGGAAATCAACGTACGGGACGCTCATCTTGCGGAAATTGCCCGTATTGCGGCGAGCTTAGAGCACGTTCAAGAGGTCAACGTGATGGCCTATCATCGGCTGGGGAACGGCAAATACGATGCCCTTGGTAAGCAAAATAAAATGAGCGGTCGTGAGGCCATGACCGAGGAACAAAAGAAAGCGTGTATCGAAGCGATTATCGCGCATATAAAAGAAATAACCGAAAAAGAAATCAAAGTTTGCTAATTAGGGCGGTGCACCATAGTGATAACTCGCTTAAAAATCGTCCTTTTTGCGTCAATACTGCATTAAAAGACCACGGTACGCGACAGCGTACCGTGGTCTTTTGCTTTGTCTGACACAAAAATGCCTGATTTTTAAGAGCTTTGCAGTTTTGCCGCTGCAGATTTTTCTCGCAAGGATGGCTTGAAACCGCAGGAATACTGTCGTATTTCAAGGTTGAAAAACATGCTTGCGTGGAAAAAGATCAAGGCAAAGCCGGGGTTCACACTGTGGTGCACCGCCCTAAGGGGTACTTTTTTCAGCATTAATGGCCTTATTTTTGAAATTCTTCACCTCGGATTAAATAATCAATCGATACATTGAAGTATTGCGAGAGTTTTAATAGCATTGCGATATCCGGGCTGCGTTTTCCGCTTTCATAATAGGAAATGGATTCTCTGCTGATGGCGAGGTCTAATGCAACCTTTAACTGACTGTAACCTTTTTTCTTTCGAATTAACTTTAGTCCTTTCATTTCCATAAAATAAAAACCTCCTTGACAAGATTGTAACATTGTGTTACAATCAAAAATGTAACAATTTGTCACATATTGCGTGACGGTTAGGAGGAAAAAATTATGAAAAGAATTCTTTGTTTTGTTTTGCTGGTTGTAATGTTGTTTTGTGTGGTTGGGTGTTCGAGCGGAGAAGGCGATAGCGAAGGCGCCTCTGCCGGAACGGCGGAACCTGCAGAAGGCGATGTAGGCGGTGTTGATGTTGACGCTAATGGTGTTGACGCTAATGGTGTTGATGCATCAACCGGTGATGGCAGTGTTGAATATATTACCGAGCGTCATGTTCAATACGAGGAAAAGCAGAAGGAATACATTTTGTTTTTTGGCTTTTTAAATGCAGCTGAGGAATTTGTCGCTGCAAGCGGTACTGCATCTGTCGATATTGCTGACTGCAACGGCCGTTCTCTTTATAGCGCTAATCTTCAATTTAGTGAAGAAGATTTCTCGACGTGGGAAAATGCAGTTGATGGAGAACGGTATATTTGTGCTTTGTATATTGATGCATCGAAATTTCCGCACTGTGATTCCGATAGTGGAACACTTTCATTTACGATCGATCTGGATGATGGAACTTCATTTGATGTGTCGGAGCTTACCGTTTATGATCTTCCGGAACACGAGTGGGAGAGTGCAACCTGTACGTCGCCAAAGAAGTGTAAAACTTGCAAAGCGACATCAGGAAAGGCAAACGGGCATAGCTATGCTTCTGATGGTACGTGTTATAGTTGCAATGCCGTAAATCCGACTGTGCAAAATGCATTGGATTCTTGTTCGTTGAAGCTTCCAAGTCTGCCGTGCTCGTTATCATCATATGGTTTTCGCGATAATTTGGAATATACCTTTAGTGTTACTAATATCAAATATCAGTTTACGGTTGATAATGATGGTTATGCTGAATTGACATTGTGGTTCTCCGGAATAAAGGATTATGATTCGGATGGTAGTGGTCAAAGTGATACTTGTAAGATCGGATATAAGATTTACGACAGTAACAATAATGTGGTAGTATCCGACACCTTCTATTCACCGGGGTTGGCAATGGGTGAAAAATTTAGTGACAAAGAAGAAACTGCATTTTGGTCGTCGGATAAAATGCGTCCGGGTGCATATCGTCTTGAAATTCTATCTACTAATCAAAGATAAAAAAATCGCATCGACTTAATGGTCGATGCGATTTTTTTGTTCGTTTTCGTTCAAACTAACCGTTGAGGTGATTGATTTGAACATTCCATCGGATCTGATGATCGAGCAATTAGAAGCGGCGGAGATGACACTGCCGAAAGGGATCCGCAACGAGGTGCGGGAGCTTGCCCATTGTACCGTTACCGAGGTGACGGTCTCGGACGACGAGGGCGCAGCCGCCCTCGGGCGGGAGCGGGGGCGATACGTCACCATCGAGACGGCCAAGACCTACGAGATCGGTGAGCCTGCCTTTGAGGAGATCGCCGCCGCATTGAGCGAGCGGCTTAAAACCATGCTGGGCGATTGCCGTCGTGTACTGGTGCTGGGCATCGGCAATCCCGCCATCACCCCCGATAGCTTAGGTGCAAAGGCGGTGGAGCGGCTGATGGTAACCCGCCCGCTGGCTGAGCGCCCCGCGGCCTTTACCGAAACCGCCGCCATCGCCGCCCCCGTTTTTGGGATCAGCGGGATCGAGAGCGCCGAGCTGGCGGCGGGCTTGGTGCGAACGGTGCGCCCCGATTGCGTGATTTTGATCGATTCGCTGGCAACCGCCCGTTTGGAGCGTCTTTGCAAAACCATCCAGCTTGCCGACGTGGGGCTGACGCCCGGTGGCGGGGTGGATAACGCACGGCGAGAGCTCTCGGTGCGCACCCTCGGGGTGCCGGTGCTGTCTCTCGGAATCCCCACGGTGGTGGATTGCAGGGCACTTTTGCGCCATGCAATCGGAGAAAATTGGGAAAATTACGGTGTAAATTTACACCCTTATGAAGAAAACCTGATCGCTACCCCGCGGGAGATGGCGCTGGCAACCGATATGGGTGCAAAGTTAATTTCCTTTGCACTTAACAAAGCGTTGCACGGCGATCTTTCTACCGAGGAAATTTTGAAGTATTTATATTAAGCACCCTTCATATCCTTTATAGAAAGGATGTGAAAGAAATGAGAAAATGGATCGCAGGGCTTTTGATCGCGGTGCTGGCGGTTGCGGCGTGGTTTGGCCGGGAGCTTTGGATGCCGCCGATGGCGCGGCTTTCTTTGGATCAGCTTCGGGCGATGCCGCTCAGGCGGGTAGGGGTGTTTTTGCTGAAGCATACCGATCCTGCCATGAAAAATATCAGCCGTTATCTGACCGAGGAGTTCCTTGAGTCGCCGGACGAGCTGTTTTTATACTTCCAAAAGGAGGAGCAGCAGGCAGAGCTGCCTGCGCCCGAGGTGTTACCCGAGGCGGTGCAGGCGGCCAATCTTTCGGCGCTCTCCGGTACTTATAATCAGGTCAACGGCACAGCGGTGGCCAATTCCACCGATTTCGACGTACGTGCTTTGCTGGATGATACGGTGGAGATGCCCGATTTTGAGGCAGGAAAACCTGCGGTGCTGATCTACCATACCCATACTACCGAATGCTATCGCAATGAGGAGGGTGTAACCAACACCACCGACGTCAACAAAAACGTGGTGGCGGTGGGGAAGGCGATGAAGCAGGTGTTTGAGGCGGCGGGCTATCCCACCATCCATATTACCGAGGTGTTCAATCAGAAGAAATTTAATCAATCTTATACCTATTCCCGTGCGGCGGTGGAAAAGGTGCTGGAGCAGTATCCGTCCATTCAAGTGGTGTTGGACGTTCATCGGGATTCCATCAGCAGCAATGGGGTGGATTATTTTCCCGTTACCGAGGTGGAGGGCAAGCAGGCGGCGCAGGTGATGCTTGTTTGCGGCACCGATGCTAAGGGACTGGAGCATCCCGATTGGCGGAAAAATTTCATTTATGCGTTGGCGCTTTCCCGCCGAATGGGCAGCCTCTACGGAGAGCTTTCCCGACCGGTCAATCTGCGTACCGATCGGTTCAATACCCATTTCACCCCCTATACGCTGCTTTTGGAGGTGGGCAGCTCTGCCAATACTCTGAGCCAGGCGATCTACGGCGGGGAGCTGACCGCAATGGCGATGATCGATCTTTGGAATAATACTTGATTATAAATAAAAAATAGTTTATAATATAATATTATTATAAGAAAAAGGTCGGAAAGAAGTATGATCTATCTGGATAACAGTGCAACAACCCGCCCCTATGACGCGGTTGCGGCGCTGATGGCGGAGGAGCAGCTCAAGCATTTTGCCAACGCCTCCGCATTATACCGCCCCGCCTTGGATGCGGAGGATGGCATTTTGGCTGCCAAGCGGGAGATCGCCGCGGTGCTGAAATGTACCCCCGATGAGGTGTATCTCACGAGCGGCGGCACCTATTCCAATAACCTGGCGGTGTTCGGCAGTGTGGAAGCCCGCCGTCGGATGGGGAACCGTGTGGTGCTCTCTGCGGTGGAGCATCCCAGCATCGAGGCCTGCGGCGCGGTGCTGGAGGAGCGGGGCTATGAGGTTGTTTATGCCGCGCCCGATGCCGAGAGCTTCGAGGCGGCCATCAATGAAAAAACCGTTCTGGTGGCGGTGATGATGGTCAATAATGAGACCGGTCAGCGCCTGCCCGTGGAGCAGATCGCAGGGATGATCCGCCGCAAAAAGGCGCCTGCCCATTTTCATATCGACGGCGTGCAGGCCTTCGGCAAGCTCCCTACCTCGGTGGCGGCGCTGAAATGCGATAGCTTTTCCATCTCGGCCCATAAGCTGAAGGGGCCGAAGGGGATCGGCGCACTGTATCTGAAAAAAGGGGTGCGGCTGAAAAATATCCTCTTTGGCGGGGAGCAGGAAAAGGGGATGATCCCCGGTACGTATAATAGCCCCGCAGCAGCAGGCTTCGGCTTGGCGGTGCAGCTTTATAAAAAAGAGAATCATGCGCATTTTGAGGCGCTGCGGGCCCGATTTTTGGAGCGGGCAAAGGCGCTGCCCTTTTTACAGATCAATTCCCCTGCCGACGGTGTGCCCTATATCCTGAACGTTTCCTGCATGGGCTATCTCGGCGAGAATGTGCTGCATTTTCTGGAGGAGAAGGAGATCTACGTATCTCAGGGCTCGGCCTGCTCCTCTAAAAAAGCGCGCAGCAGCTCGGTGCTGGCGCGAATGGGCAAGAATGAGCAAACGGTGATGGGCGCTTTGCGCATCAGCTTCGGGATTGAAAATACGCTCGAAGAGGTGGATGCCTTGATGGATGCGCTGGCGCTGGTCCCCGAAAAAATTCAAAAACGGTATAGATAAAGGAAGGATAAGTTTGAAACAGGTTTCAAACTTATAGATTTAACGCCGATTTTCTCGCCGTTTACACGGCAACCGAAAATCATGGCACTTATGACCATTCCTTCATGGTTCGTTTGTGCTTGATGTAAAATGAAAGGAGTGGTCATAAAATATGATGGAACAAATGATTTTGGCAAAATGCGGCGAGATCGTATTGAAGGGCTTGAACCGCAGCCATTTCGATCAGATCCTCTTGAAGAATTTAAAGGATTCTTTGAAGGATCTGGGCGAATTCGAAATTACGCTGGCGCAGTCTACGGTGTACGTACGCGCCACCGACGGCGCCGATATGGACGAGGCCTTTGAGCGCACCTGTAGGGTGTTTGGCTTTGCGGCGGTCTGCCGTGCCTACGTATGTGAAAAGAATATGGAGTCGATCAGCGCCTTGGCGCGGGAGTGCCTCACCGATACCATGGAGGAGATCCGTACCTTCAAGGTGGAGGCCAAGCGCAGCGATAAGCGGTTCCCCCTTAAATCGCCCGAGATCTGCCGCGAGATCGGCGCGGTGCTGCTCTCTCGCTTCCCCCATCTGCGGGTAAACGTCCATAATCCCGACGTCACCGTAACGGTGGAGGTGCGGGATTTCGGCGCCTATATCCATGCGGTACGGGTGCAGGGTGCGGGCGGTATGCCCTACGGCTCCAACGGCCGTGCCTGCCTGCTGCTTTCGGGCGGGATCGATAGTCCTGTGGCGGGCTACATGATGGCCAAGCGCGGCGTGAAGCTGACCGGTGTGCATTTCTTCAGCCCGCCCTATACCGGCGAGCGTGCCAAGCAAAAGGTGCTCACCCTCGCCGAGGAGCTGCGTGCCTATTGCCCCGGGATGAAGGTGCAGGTGGTGCATTTCACCAAGGTGCAGGAGGCGATCCGCGATTGCTGCAACGAGGAGTATTTCACCGTGATCATGCGGCGGTTTATGATGCGGGTCGCCCGCGAGATCGCAAGAAATACCCGTAGCGGCGCTTTGATTACGGGCGAAAGCCTCGGTCAGGTCGCCAGCCAGACGATGGATGCCCTGCGGCTGACCGATAGCGTCACCGATGCGTTGGTGCTGCGTCCCCTGATCGGGATGGATAAGGAGGAGATCGTGCAGATCTCCCGTAAGATCGGCACCTTTGAAACCTCGATCCAGCCCTATGAGGATTGCTGCACCGTCTTTACCCCCAAGCATCCCAAAACCAAACCAACCCTCAGCGATATCGAGCGGGAGGAAGCCAAGCTGGATATTGAGGCCTTGGTGGCGGATGCGTTGGCAAATGTTGAAATAGTAGAGGCATAAACTTGAAAATCAATTTCAAGCTTAGAAAGGAATGGTTATAAAAATGAATAAGAACGTTCGTATGCATTTAATCAGCGCCGCAATCATGCTGTTATTCGGCGCAATCAACTTTTATTTCACCTTGCCTGCGATCAATATCCATGCGCCCGGCTTTTTGGGTTATTTGGTGTCGCTGTGCGTGGTGTACGCCGTTGCGTATCTGGTGCAAAGCCATTTCGTCGGCGTGCAGGAGGTGCAGATAGAGGGGCATAAGATCAAGCTTTCCCTTACCGTGAAGATTCTGATCGGTATCGTGCTGGCTTGTGCGCTGGTTTGGATCGTCGGTAGCGCTTGGGGTGCGCAGATCTTTAATGCGGGTGCCTATCGCAATCTGCTGAAGGTGGAAAACGGCGACTTCACCGAGGATGTTTCCGAAATCACCTATGATAATATCCCGCGGCTGGATTCCGCTTCGGCGCAGATGCTGGGTGACCGTAAGATGGGTGAGCTTTCCGATATGGTCAGCCAGTTCGCCGTTATGAATAATTATACCCAGATCAATTATAAGGGCCGCCCTGTGCGGGTCACCCCCTTCGAGTATGCCGATATCTTTAAGTGGTTCTCCAACGTGGGCGACGGAATTCCCGGCTACCTGATGATCGACATGGTGACCCAGGAAGCGGAATTGATCCGTTTGGAGGAGGGAATGAAGTATTCCACCGCCGAGCATTTCAATCGTTATCTGGATCGTCATCTGCGGTTCCAATATCTCACCAAGATCTTTGGCGATGCCACCTTCGAGGTAGATGAAGAGGGCGTTCCTTATTGGGTTTGCCCCACCTATAAATTTACGATTGGCCTTTATGGCGGCAAGGATATCGAGGGCGCTGTTTTGGTCAATGCCATCAACGGCGAGTCCACCTACTACGACGTTTCCGAAATCCCCAGCTGGGTCGACCGTGTTTACAGCGCCGACCTGATCATCGAACAGTATGACTACTACGGCGCCTATGTCAACGGCTATTGGAACTCGGTTTTTGCCCAGAAGGATTGCACCATCACCACCGACGGTTATAACTATATGGCCTTCGGCGACGACGTATATATGTATACCGGTGTTACCAGTATGGCAGCCGATCAGTCCAATATCGGCTTTATTCTCTGCAATCAGCGCACCAAGGAAACCAAGTTCTATCCCATCCCCGGTGCGGAGGAATATTCGGCAATGCATTCGGCCGAGGGTCAGGTGCAGGAGATGCGGTATACCGCCACCTTCCCGCTGCTGCTGAATATTGCCGAGGAGCCCACCTATTTCATCGCATTGAAGGATGCCAATAATCTGGTTAAGATGTATGCGATGGTCAACGTGCAGCAGTATCAGATCGTGGTCGCTGCCGATACGGTGGAGGATTGCGAAAAGCTGTATATCGAGCGGTTGGCCAAGGACGTTAAGCCGCAGCCCGAAAAGGAAGAGGTCAAGGATGCCGAAATCAGCGGCGTGATCACCGAGATCCGCAGCGCTGTTGTGGGCGGGAATACCTGCTACTATTATAAGCTGGAGGGGCAGGCAGCCACCTATGCACTGAGCGTTGCCACCGATGAGCGGGCGGTCATCCTCAACGTGGGAGATACGGTAACCTTCACCTATGCAGGCGATGCAAAGGCCGAAATCATCACCGTGAAAACCATGAAAAAATAAGCATTCATCTGCGTCGGAGATGGGACTCTCCGACGCAGAATTTTTTATAAAACTTTTTGAAAAAAGTGTTGACATTTGATAATGGGTCGTGTATAATATAACACGTCGCCGAAAGGTGGCAGTTAAATATGCGGGTGTAGCTCATCTGGTAGAGCGCGACCTTGCCAAGGTCGAGGTAGCGAGTTCGAGCCTCGTCACCCGCTCCAAAATTTAATATCATTGCGGGTGTAGCTCATCTGGTAGAGCGCGACCTTGCCAAGGTCGAGGTAGCGAGTTCGAGCCTCGTCACCCGCTCCAAAAAAGAAGTAACTTTTGTCTACCAAAA
>JAFQKO010000064.1 GCA_017396865.1 Clostridia bacterium
ATAAACAATTAAACTACGACGTCGTCGTTGTCGGCGGCGGGCTGACCGGCCTTTGCGCCGCCATCGCCTCGGCACGGGGCGGGGCGAAAACCGCCCTTGTTCATGACCGCCCCGTTTTGGGCGGCAACGGCTCCAGCGAGATCCGCATGCACGTTTGCGGCGCCAACTCCAACATGAAAAAGCCCGAGCTCACAGAGGGCGGCATCCTCCACGAGTTGATGCTGGCCAACAAGCGGGTCAACGACAGCTATAACTTCTCCATCTGGGATGCGGTCTTGTTCAACGCGGCCAAGAAGGAGCCGAACCTCGACCTCTATCTCAACACCACCATGCATCTGGCCGACAGCGAAAACGGTCGGGTGACCGAGATCGAATGCTACCAGCTCACCACCGAGCGGCATCTGCGGTTTTGCGCCGACATCTTCATCGACTGCACCGGCAACGGCACCCTCTGCCGCTTTGCGGGCGCGGAATTCCGCATCGGGAGCGAGGGCAAGGATGCCTACGGCGAGCTGCACGCCCCCGAACACAGCGACAACAAGCGGATGGGCAACACCCTGCTCTTCAAGGCCATCGACCGCGGCCATCCCGTTCCCTTTATCCCGCCGGTGGAGATCATGCACTTCACCGAGGAACAGCTTAAATACCGCAAGCACTCCCCCGACATCTCCCCCGAGATCCTGAAAAACGTTACCCCCGAGGAGCTGCGGGTGATGTTCGGTGGCTACGCGCAGGACTACGGCTATTGGTGGATCGAGATCTGCGGCGAGCAGGAAAACATCATTGAGGAATACGAGGATATCCGCGACCAATTGGTGGCGGCCATCTACGGTGTTTGGGATCACATTAAAAACGGCGGCGAGCACGGCGCGGCCAACTACGAGCTGAGCTGGGTTGGGATGCTGCCGGGCATCCGCGAGAGCCGCCGCATTGAATGCGACTACATGCTGACCGAAAACGACGTTTTGGAAAACCGCCGCTTCGACGATAAGGTGGCCTACGGCGGCTGGGACATTGACAACCACACCTGCCTTTTCGCCTTCGATCAAAAGCCCTCTCTGATCTACCCCGTGGAGGGCTCCTACGATATCCCCTACCGCTCCTACTGCGTTAAGGGCTTTCAAAACCTTTTGGTGGGCGGACGGTGCATGGGCGCCAGCAAGCTGGCGATGTCCAGCACCCGCGTAATGGGCACCTGCGCCATCGGCGGGCAGGCGATCGGCGCGGCAGCCGCGCAGCTGATTGCCGCCAAGGCTGAGGATATCCGCCACATCGACATCAAGGCGCTGCAGCAGACCCTCCTGCGGGACGACTGCTATCTGCCGCTGATTTTGAACGAGGATCCCGCCGACCTTGCCAAAACCGCCACGGCCTGCGCCTCAACCGAGGAACAGAACCATCCCGCGGCGAACGTTCTGAACGGCATCACCCGCGCCATCGGCGGCAGCTCCAACGCATGGCATTCCCTGCCCCTCCAAACGGGCAAAGAGGAAACCCTCACCTTAACGCTGACCGCACCCGCCACGGTGCAAGAGCTTCGGTTGGTATTCGATTCCAACTTCAACCTCGAAAAGAAGATCACCCTCTCCTCCACCCGCCAGAATCAGCAAAAGATCGGTGTGCCCGAGGAATTGGTGCGCAGCTTCACCGTTGAGCTGCTGCAAGGCGGCAAGATCGTTCTGGAGCAGCCGATCACCGACAATATTCAGCGCCTGGTGCGCATTCCCCTCACCCCCACCGCCTGCGATACCGTTCGCATCCGCTTCTTCGAAACCTGGGGCGACCCCTGCATCAAGCTGTTTGAAGCACGAATCTATTAATCCTAAAGCAGAGATTTCAGAGCCATCCGAAATCTCTGCTTTTTTCTTGGAAAATTATTGACTTTTCTTGGAAATAATGCTATACTTACTGCAAGAACTATGATCGGAGGTCTCTGAAATGAAAGAGATTGATCAACAAATTGACTGGTATGAGCAAAATTCCACCGGCACCTACGACGACGTGGTGCGCATCGAGCTGGAAAAGATCAACCGCCTGCACGATGCCTTTGACGACATTACCGACGACCTCTTTGTTCGGGAGATGATCGGCTCCTTTTGCAAGATCATCGAGACCCAGCGGGATCGGATCGCCGAGCTGGAGGGGGAGCTCAACGCCGCACCCTGCGGCGGATTTAAGCCCTTCACCGCGGCGGCCCAACCCCAAAACGGCAAGCAGCTGCAGGAGGCTTTTATCGCTTACTGCCTTGAAAAGGGCAAATCCACCTACACCGCAAACGACTACTGCTCCCGCATCAAAAACCTTTGGAACGCCTTTGCGCAGGAGCAGGGCGAGGCAGGCCAAGCCGCCAAGGACGATCCCCTTTGGAGCGCCTTCCTCAGCCTCGAGCCCCTCGGCCGCTTCATCACCGATAAAATCGCCGCAGGAGACGGCGCACGAAATTGGGCCAACACCCGCGCCGCCTTCCGTAAGTTTTCCGACTACTGCAAAGCTCTTCAAGCGCAATGATAAAAATTTTTTAAATTTTTTTCAAAAACCCCTTTACATTTCCAAGTGAATATGCTATACTTGTCACAGTTCACTTAGTGATTTCCAAAAAGAAGGGTTGAACATGGTTGTAATCAATTCTTTACCCCAACGCCTTTATGGATGGCCATTTAAAAGCGAAGGAGGGAGCTTAACGTGAATCAATCGGGCTTTGATCGGCTTGCGCGCAAAACCGTAGGCGGCGAGACCATCACCTACGGTATTCTGCGCGGCAACGAGCGGATCGTTTTCATCAAAAGCGGTGCGGGCGGCAATATCAACGGATATCGCGATAAATACCTCCGCATGGCGCGGCGGGCACGGGAGCGGCTGGGCGCCACCGTGATCTGTGCCTCCAATCCCTTCATCGGAAGCGGCCACGTCGCCGCCGATCGGGCGGCCATCGAGCAAATTGCTGCCGCGCTGCAGCTCGGCAGCTACACCGTGGATCTGGTGGGTACCTCGGACGGCGCCTACCACGCTCTGCTGCTGGCCAAGGAGCTGCCGCAGGCGGCGGGGCTGCTGGCCATCAACCCCTCGCTGATCGACCTTGCGGATCTGCGGGAGCGGCTGCTTGCCCTGCCGCAGCTCGATAAAACCCTCGTTTACGGCACCAAGGACGAGGACTACGCCTCGCTCTCGCAGCTATCATCCTTGGCAAACGAGCGGCTGACCTTCGTTGCCGCAGAGGGCGCCGACCACCGCTTCGGCGGGATGGTTGAAGCGTTTGTCAACCTGATCGATCTACTCATATAAAATTACACCAAAAGGAGATTTAAAACTATGAGCTTTTACGGAAAATGGGAGACCTGGAAAATCGTTTATACCCCCAAGGAAATGAATGGCGGAATGCGGGGCGTTGCCTTTGTGGAGGCGGGCGACCGTGCCCACGCCATGTATACCTTCCAGCAAGAATACGCAGGGCAATACTTCACCGTGGAATCCTGCGAAAAGGTAGGCATCTGAACAATAAAAACGGACAAGTTTTTTGACTTGTCCGTTTTCTTTTAAAGCACAAACCCGCGGTCATCGATCAATGCCTTCAGCTGATCGGTGGGCAGGGCGTAGGTTGGGGCGGCGGTTTGGCAATGAAGGGCGGCCATCAGCCCCGCCGCCTCGCCGATACTCATCGCCGTTGCCTGCACCCGAACGGAGGCGTAGGGCTCCCGCTCAGCGGAGATACACCGCCCCGCAGCGATCAGGTTTGCAAACCCTTCCGCCACCATCGCCTCATGGGGCACGTAGCAATCGCCCTGCAGGGCGATCAGCTGCTGGCCTGCACCCTTGGCGGCATGGATGTCCATGGGGTGGGCGCAATGGGCAACGGGGCAGGCGGGCAAGCGCCCTTCGGTAACGTCCTGCAGGGTCATGGTGCGAACGCCCTTGATACGGCGGGTTTCCCGCACCCCCGCATTGACCCCCGAGGAAACGATCTCGCAATTTTTAAATTCGGGATATTTTTCCCGCAGCAGCTCGATGATGGCAAACATATCCTGCCGCAGCTCATATTCCGCCTTGGTGAAGGCGGCGCGGTCGGTGGCATCCGCATCGGCGCGGGTGATATTCACCGCTAACGAATTGCCCATCAGCAGGGCATTGAACCACGGCCCGCCGAAGCGGCGCAATCTGCCCGCCTCGGCACAGTCCAGCAAATACGCTCGAATCTCCGCATTGCAGGAGGGCTTGCCGTCCTTGCCGTTATGATGGATGCAATCCCGCAGCAGGTCGGTCTCGGTATCCACCCCCGTAACAATAAAGCAAAGAGAGATCGGCTGCCGCCCCTCCCCTTGGGGAAGCATCGGCACGCCCGCCAAATGGCAGAGGTCGCCGTCGCCGGTGGCGTCGATAAAGCAGCGGCCGCCGATCACCTCGGTGCCGTTTTTGCTTTCGATCACCGCATGGGTGACCCGCTCATCCCGCTTCAGGCAGCCCGAAAGGTAGCTGTTGGTAAACAGCGCAATGCCGCTCTCCTCCACAAGCTCTGCGGCCGCCAGCTTATAGGCCTCAACGTTAACGGAAACGTGGCCCTTGGGCAGCTCCACCAGCGCCGCACCGCACCGCTCCAGCCGCTGCACCAGCTCCCAAGCGATGCCGCCGACCACCCGCTTGCCCTTAAAATAAAAGCCGCTGATGGGCACAACGATGCCGCCCGTTGCGGTGCCGCCGAGAAAGCCGTACCGCTCGATCAGGGCAGTTTTTTTGCCTGCACGTGCCGCCGAAACGGCCGCCACCAGCCCCGCAGGGCCGCCGCCGCAGACCACAACGTCATATTCGCCGACCAGCGGCGCTTGCTTTTGAATAGATACGGTTTTCATGCCGATTCTCCTTTAATACGGTTTAATTGCTCACCCTAACTATACCACACCCGCCCGAAAGATGCAATGCCGATTCTATTTTTTTGTTGCGCATCGACAGTTGATATGCTATACTTTTTAATAGAGAAATCCATACCCAAAGGAGCGAAAACCCATGAAAAAAATAATAATCGGATCCAAGCGCATCGTATGCCTGCTGCTGGCCCTGCTGCTGACGGCTTCGCTGCTGCCGATGGCCGCCTTTGCCGCCGACGTGCAGTATAAGATCGGCTTTGTCGATCAGGACGGCAACCGTATTTACGGCTCTGTCAGCATCCAAAACGCATACGACGGTACCCGATATTTCACCACCTCCTCATACACGCCGTACATCACCTTCACCGCCACCTCGAGCCGCTACTACAACGTGACCTTCCAAAACAACGACGGCTATTATCGGTTCTATACCTTTTTGGCCAGCACCGACGATACCGCGAAGGATAAAAGCGCCGTTTCCTGCATGGCGTTGCGGGTGCCCTACACCGTCACCGTCCGCTATGCCGACGGTACCCTCGCCACGGGGGTCAAGGTGCGCGCCGACTATGAGGTCGGGGAGCAGACCACCAACGGCAGCGGTCAATGCACCGTTTACGGCGCGGTCAACCGCGACGTGACGGTGGAGGCCTTCGACGGCCAAAATTGGGTGGGAACGGTAATCCGCCCCGCCACCCCCGGCCCCAAAACGCTGGAGCTGACCATCGAAAAGCGGGTCGCTGTTCCCATCAAGGTGTTGCTGGGCGGGCAGGAGTTTAACGGCTTTACCGTTACCGCTTCCAACGCCGAGGAAACAGTCAGCGGCAATCCCCCCTACCTCAAGCCGAACAAGACCTACACCCTGCAGATCGCCCACCACGAGAAGGGCGACAACATACTGGAACTCCAATTGGAAAACGGCATTCAGCCCATCACCGCCACCTATACGGTGCCGAAAACCCCCACCGCGCAAACCTTTCATGCAACCCTCAAGCCGCCTGTTCCCTACTATTTCGGGTATGTGGGCAGCACCCCGCAGTTCATCTATGCCGAAAACGGCAAGACCTATACGCTGAGCAGCGGTCGAAGCATCTCGTTTCTGATTGAAAACCGCATCAAGGGCGCAACCTACACCCTTACCTCGAGCAATCCCGCCGCGGTCAGCGTGAACGCGCTTTCCTACACCACCGTTGCCGCAGGGGAAGCCACCCTCACGCTGACGGTTACCTACGGCACCGCCTCCGAGTCGATCCGCTTCACCGTAAAGGTGCCGCGGACGCAGATCGCCATCCCCGCCGCCGACCCCACCGTTTATACCTACGACGGCACGGAGCATACCTATCAAATCCCCGCCAACAATGCCTATACCGTATCCAACGCCACCCGCACCGAGGCGGGCAGCCAGCAGGTAACGGTATCCCTCAAGGACACCGCCCGCACCGAATGGAGCGATGGCACCACAAGCGATAAGCGCTATACCTTTACCGTTCAGCAGGCTGCCTCCGTTACCACACACCCCTCGGGCTTGAACCTCAGCTACAACGGCACGCCGCAGACGTTGATTGCGCCCGGCGTCGCCGTCGACAGCGCCTTCGCCTTTGAATATGCCCTCGGCACCGACAACAGCACCCCACCTGCCGCAGGCTGGTCGACCGCGCTGCCCACCGCCACCGATGCAGGCGATTATTACGTTTGGTATCGATTGAATGCCGACAGCAACCACAAATCCGTTGCGCCAAGCTGTACCTTGGCAGAGATCCTGCCCATCTCCCCCACCGCCGACCTCTTTCTCTTTACCCCGCCGACGATGTTGACCTACGACGGTGCACCGAAGCTTGCCGACGTAACCCCAGCCCCCTCCGTGCACGGAATGGGCGCCGTTACCGTTCGGTATTACGATGAAAACGGCCAACCGATCGATGCCCCCATCGAGGCGGGCAACTATCGAATCGAGCTGGAGGTGGCAAACGGCACCAACTACACCGCCGCCACCCTGCAAAATGAGAATTGGACCTTCACCGTTGCACCCCGCCAACTGACCGTTCAATGGAGCGAAACGAGCTTCGTTTACGACGGCTCCGAGCATTTCCCCACGCTGCTCGTCAGCGGCATCGTCGGCGCGGATGACGTTCTCCTGCTCACCGAAGGGGCGCAGATCAATGCCAACCCCATCGGCAGCCCCTACACCGCAAAAATAATCGGCATCAGCGGCAACGACAGCGCCAACTACACCCTGCCCGCCGACTGCGACACCACCTTCACCATCGCCAAGCGGGATCCCGACGTCGGCACGGTCACGGTGGTCGGTACGGTAACCGACCGCACCCTGCCCAAATACGTGGAGCTGCAGCACAGCGGCAGCGCACAGGGCACCCTTGCCATTGCCGACATCGCCATGCTGGCCGATAAATCGGGCTACACCTGGCGCTTCACCCCCGCCGACACCGTAAACTACAACACCCTGCACGGCGCGGTTTCCATCGACGTGCTGGATACCACCGCCCCCACCGCCACCGTCACGGTGGCGGAAAACACCTGGAGCAAGCTGCTCAGCAACGTCACCTTCGGCTTATTCTTCGCCGAAGCCCAAACGGCGACCGTGACCGCCGCCGACGACGTGAACGGCAGCGGCCTGAAGGAGGTGCTTTACTGCCTCGCCGACCGCCCGATGACCGCCGAGGAGCTGGCGGTGGCCGAATGGACGCCCTACACCGCGCCGCTGACCCTCGCCACCGACGGCGAATGGGTGATCTACTGCAAGGTTACGGACGCCGACGGCAACGAAACGGTCATCAGCTCCGACGGGCTGGTGCTCGACCAAATCGCCCCGCTGCTGAAGGATCTGAACGATCAAGCGACCTACTACGGCGACCTCACCCTCCGCGTAGAGGAGCCCTACCTCAGCAGCCTGACGGTGGACGGCAACGACCTGACCGATCAACTGACCGACGGCACCCTGACCCTCCCCGCCGACAACGCGGAGCACACCGTCATCGCCACCGACAAGGCGGGTAACGTAACCACGCGCACGGTCACCCTCTATAAGCTCTATACCGTTACCTTCGAGGATGAAAACGGCGTGGTGCAGACCGTTACCGTAAAGCACGGCGAGACCGTGCCCATGCCCGAGCCGCCCAAGAAGGAGGGCTATACCGTTACCTGGGAAACGGTTTTGGACACCGTGAGCGGCGACACCACCGTGCGGGCGGTTTACACCAAGAAGCCCGCAGGCGCCCCCGCCACCGGCGACAGCAGCAACGCCACCCTTTGGGTTGCGCTGGCCATCATCAGCGGCGGCCTCTTGGCCACCATGACCCTCTTTAAAAAACGGATCAAATAAATAAATATCCCCCCGTATAACGGGGGGTATTTCATTTTCGGGCATAGCCCTAATACTACTGGCGGCGCACAAGTGCGCTTTTAATTGGCCTGCCAGCCGAGCAATTATTACTTACTACCCATAAATGGGTCCCGTG
>JAFQKO010000065.1 GCA_017396865.1 Clostridia bacterium
CTCGGTGGCAACCCCTGCCGTCAGCGCCCAAAGGCTGGAGGGGGTGGAAATATTGGTCTTGGTGGTGCCGTCGGCCGCCCGATTGGAATAGATACCCGTTTCGGCATCCCAAAGCAGCTCGTTGATCCGTTCGACCAATTCATCATACTTTGCCTGATAATACGCCTGCTTTTCGGTCTCCCCGATCTCGCCTGCGATCTGCACCAGATAATAGGCGTTCAGCGCCTGCTGGATCGAAAGATCGTTATAGGTCTGGGCACCGTCGTTTTCACCCCAAGACAACTTCTCGTTGTCCTGATTGGGGGTATTATCCATACCGGTACCGTAACCGTTCATCCCGCCGTAAAGGCCGTTTTCCTTTTTGCGGGAGTTTTCAATATAATCAAAAAAGTTGCAAAGACGCTCGAAGACGGTTTTGCCATCGATCACAGTCTCAAAACGGGAAAGGTCGCCGTGGATCTGATACTGCTCCCACTCTGCCCAGGAAAGAAGCGGCGGATTGATGGCCGCCAATGCTTTGTTCTGACCATCCGCAAATGCATTGGGCCAAACGTCCGTGCCGTTCGTTTCCGAAATGGAACGGCAGATAAAGCCATACTCCTCGCCCGCCTCATCATGCTGATTATAATAAAAGTTATTCATGGATTCCAGTGTCGGAAACTCAAAATAACCGTACTTATCAAACAGCATCATGAAGCTGGTGTCCCACATAAAGAGGTTGGAACTAAAGGCTTCATCCACATAATAAGTCCCTTCCGGATTGGTTCCCGTTCCGATTTGGCGGATCATCTCCGCATGGATCTCCCAGGAACGCTCATAGGCCTCCTGCCATTCAGGGTGCTCTTCAAACCACACCGCAGGAACCTTAGAAAGATCTACCGCCTCCGGTGCATCGATCGGTACCGCAAAGGTACCGGGCGCCCAGAGGGTAGCCAGCATCACAACTGCCAGCACGGCAGAAAGAATGCGCAAACATCTTTTTTTCATACTCGTTTACCTCCCGAGTTTATTCTATTCTTATTGTAGCATTGCCACCGCAAGCGAACAATGGCAGAAGATGTTAAATTTGTACCATTTTTTGTGATACATTTTTTCAAAAATATAATATAACACTTGAAAAACAATCAAATTTTGTTTAGAATAGAAATTGAGAGGTGAAGATCCATGAACAGTTTTCAGGAAAAAAGCTTAAAGCCCCACTCGGTCAACGTGCGAGACCGCTCCACCGTTAAGCATACAGCCACGCCCCTGCAATGGCACAGCTACCACGAGCTGCTTTTGATTACCGAAGGCGAGCAGGTAAAGATCCATCTGCCCGACCAAGTCCTGGATTTGGAGATCGGCGATTTTCTGCTGCTCCCGCCCGGCACCCTGCACGAGCTTTATTGCGGGCCGGAGGGTCATGCGCGGCTTTTCTACGTTCATCTCTTTGCCTCGGAGCTTCCGCTGGAGCGCAGCTCCACCTCCCTTTCCGCATTGCGGCAGTTACTTTTCACCAATGCGTGGATTCACATCCATTGCTCGCCCGATTTGGTTCAGGAGTTAAGTAAGATCCTGCAATTTTGCATCCGCGAAGGCGAGGAAAAAAAGCCCGCCCACCACATGATCTGCCAAGCGATGATCATGCGCGCTCTCACCCTCGTGGTCAATTATCAACAACAAGACAAGCAGGAGTCGCACCCGGGCTCGCAGGATCTGGTTTTATTGGACACGACACTTAACTACGTGAAGAATCATCCGACCCAACCGCTGACCCTTCCGGAGGTTGCCGCCGCCATCGGCTATTCCCCCTCCCACCTCAGCAAGCGGTTTCATGCGCTGACCGGCCAGACCTTTAAGCACTACATCGACTATCTCAAAATGCAGCAGGCATTAGAGCA
>JAFQKO010000066.1 GCA_017396865.1 Clostridia bacterium
ATCGCGCAAGCGATATATCATTGAATAATGTAACATTTTATGAGAAAATACCGATGAAAGAAGGTGCATTTATGTCCGAAAACAAATTACTTGACTTATCTTTTGAATTTGCTGTTGCTATTGTTAATCTTGTTGACGGTGTAACTGCGCCGAAAAGTTCTTATATGACCGATCAGCTTGCAAGAGCAGGGACATCCGTTGGGGCAAATATCCACGAAGCGCAATATGCACAGAGCAAGAAGGACTTTGTTGCAAAGTTAGAAATTGCACTCAAAGAATCCAACGAAACAAGCTATTGGCTAAAACTTATGTTTGAAACCAAGAGAATAGATACAGCTACATATCAATACACAGAGAAACTTTGCGGCAATATCCGCAGGCTTTTGATCGCTTCTTGCAAAACCGCAAAGGAGAATGTAAAATGACCTTTCTTATTCGTGAAGCACGTGAATCCGATGCTACCGCAATTTGGGAATTGAATTGTAATGAGATGGGATATCAGTATCCGCTTAACTCTACCATTAAAAACTAAATACGCTATTGCGCAGCGAATGTGAAAAAATATTCGTCGCAGTTTCCAATGATGTTGTGGTTGGGTATATTCATGCGAATGATTACGATGTGATTTATGCACCGCATATGAAGAACATTATGGGCGTTGCTGTATCAGCCGACTATCAACGTCAAGGAATTGGTCATGCTTTGCTGGAACACATAGAACTTTGGGCTCGTTCCACCGGCGCTGCAGGTGTGCGGTTGGTATCGGGAATGACAAGAACGGAAGCCCATGCATTCTATCGCAGTTGCGGATATACAGGTAACAAAGAACAAATTAACCTCAAAAAAATATTCTGATCTTTTGCGTACTTTTAGTCGTTCTTACCCCCCTTTATTCACCTTTTAGTCGCTCTTTTTTAACCAAATCCGCTGCGCAGGATCAATCCAACTGCGTCGGGTGAAAGCGGATTTGATTTCACCGTGCGTCCGCACGATTTTATTGAAGGAGAACACCATGGGTTGTTTATTTGAAACTTTATTTGAAGTGATCTTTGAAGGCATCTTTGAAGGCATTTTTGACCTGATTATGTTTTGTTACCTCAAATTGATGCGGTTGATCGTTCCGGATAGAGAGGTTTCCGAGCAAGCAAGAGAAAAGATCAAAGATATTGTCACAACCGTATCGGTAATTCTATTCCTGATAATGTTTATCGGTATATTCTTTTTGCTGCCGGACGAGCCCACTTTCAATACCGTTGGAAAATTCATGACCTATATTCCGTTAGGAATCATCGTTGTTCAGATCCTATTGGGAATTATAGTGAAGCTGATCGGTATTATCAAAAGAAAATGAAATCAAAAGCGCCTAAGGGCGCTTTTGATTTATATATGATTGGTATGCATCCCCGAAAAGCTGTTGCGATAGGCGGTGGGGGTGGTATCGGTATGGTAGCGGAAGAATTTTTCGAAAAGGTTGGGTTCTTCATAGCCCAGCTCCATGGCGATCTGCGAAACGGTCAGGTCGGTGGTCTGCAGGAGATATTTGGCGTGGTTTAAACGCTCGTTGGTGATGTCCTGCTGCAGGGTGAAGCCGTAACAATTCTTTAAAATCCGCGAGAGATGGTCGGGATGGTATTGCAATGCCTCCGCCACCTTTGCCGCCGTCAGCGGCAGATAGGAATGGGAACGGATGTATTCATGCACCCGCGCGGCCAGCGCATTCTGCGGCTCGCTTTGCTCCCGCAATACCGTCAGCTCTGCAAACAAAACGAAGAGCAAATGATCAACGGTCTCGGCGGGGTAGGCGGGGGAATTGCTGATGTGCAAAATTTGTCGAATGATCTGAATCAGCGAGCCGCTCTCATCCAGATGCCCGCTGCAGGGCTGCTCCGGATAGGAAAAGCTTTCGGGCGGATTGATAAAGTGCAGCCAATAAAATTCAACCGGCCCCTCCGAGCGGGCAAAGCCGCCGTGGGGGATGTCGGGATGCAAAACGATATAATCGTTGCCCTTGAGAGTATATTGACGGTCCCCTTCAAAAAGATGGACTGTTCCCTTGGTAACGAGGATCAGCTCATAGCTTTGTATGATCCGCTCCGCATGAACCCAAGACTTGGCGGTGGAGAAGCGCCCGCCACCGTCAAAGTTCAAAATATCGGATTTTCTCACCTTTTGCCCCTCCTCTTTCCTTGAAAATATCGGACGATAACAGTATAATACAAGCAGAAACAAAAATCAAGGAGGAAGAATGCTGTGAACAGAGTTCCCTTTTATGATCTGAAGGTGACCGACGGCTTTTGGGTAGAGCGCCAAAAGACCGTGGTGGAAAAAACCGTTTGGGCGGTGTACGACCGCTTCAAGGAAACGGGCCGCATCGAAACGATGGACTGCGCCGAGCACGAGATCATGCCCCATATCTTCTGGGGCAGCGACGTGGTGAAATGGATGGAGGGTGCCGCCTATATTCTGGAGCAGCATGAAGATCCCAAGCTGCGCGCCGCGGTGCTGGAAATCGTGGATATGATCGAAAAGGCAACGACGGAGGACGGCTATTATAACTCCTATTTCAACAGCCCCAAGGCCGAAAAAGAGCGGTTCACCGTTCGCAATGACCACGAGCTTTATTCCTTGGGTCATATGATCGAGGCGGCTGTGGCCATTCAGCACGCCATCGGCGATGATCGGCTGATGAAGGTCTGCGCCCGCAACGTAGCGCTGGTGGATCGCATCTTCCGCCAAGAGGATTCCGCAGAGTTTGTTACCCCCGGCCATCAGGAGATCGAGCTGGCACTGGTGCGGATGTATGAGGCAACGGGGGAGAAGCTTTACCTCGATTTGTCGGAATTTTTCGTTCGTCAGCGCGGCGCCAATGAGAAAGATAAAACCAACCTTTCTTGGTCCAAAGCGAATGATCATGGTGAATACGCCCAATTCCATCAACCGGTCACCGACCAGCGGGAGGCTGTTGGTCATGCGGTGCGCGCCGTTTATCTGTACTGCGCTATGGCCGATCTGGCAGAGCAGCCCGGCAATGAGGATCTGATGGTTGCCGCAAAGGCCCTCTTCGACGATATTTACGAAAAGAAAATGTACATCACCGGCGGGATCGGTTCGATTTATAACGGCGAGGCCTTTTCGGTGCCCTATCATCTGCCCAACCGCACCGCCTATGCCGAAACCTGCGCTGCCCTCGGTTTGGCCTTGTTCGGCCGCCGCCTTTCTGCTCTTGAGCCCGATGGCCGCTATGGTGATGCGGTGGAGCGCGCCCTCTATAACGGCATGATCTCCGGCCTTTCGCTGGAGGGGGATGCCTTCTTCTATGTTAATCCCTTGGAGATCGATCGGGAGCGGCTGAATATCCCCCGTGAAAGACAGCCCAAAACGGAGCGGCAAAAGGTGTTTGGCTGCTCCTGCTGCCCGCCGAATCTGGTGCGGCTGATCCCCTCGATCGCTGATTTTATCTATACCTATAATAAGGATACCCTCTTTGTCCATCAGTATATCGCCAACGAAGGCACCGCCGACGGCGCAAAGGTCGCCATCAAGACCTTGTATCCTGCCGACGGCAAGGTCAGCGTCTGCTATGAGGGCGATAAAAAGCTGGCGCTGCGTAAGCCCGCCTGGTGTAGCGAGGTGGTCTGCGAGGCCGCCTATACCGAGGAGCGGGGCTATCTCTATTTTGAGCAGAGCTGTGTTACCGTTGAGTTTGTGATGAAACCGACCTTCTACCGCGCCGCCGATGCCGTCCATGAGGATGCCGCTCGGTTGGCACTGATGCGCGGTCCCATCGTCTATTGTCTGGAACAGCAGGATCAGCCTGCGCCCCTCTATCGCCTGCGGGTGGATGCCGATGCACCCGCCACCGTGACAGAGAAGACCTTCGGCGGCTATCCCATCCTCGAGGCCAAGGGCGTCATCGCAGAGGAGCAGAAGGCGCTTTATGCGCCCTATACCCCCCTTGCAGAGATTCCCTGCACCCTGAGATTCATTCCTTATTATGCCTTTGCCAACCGTGGCGAGGATAATATGCAGGTCTGGGTTTTGAAAAAATAAAAGAATAACCGGAATGCCTTTGCATTCCGGTTATTTTTATATTCATAAGACAACCACTGGCTCTGCCAGTGGATAAAAAGCTTTAGCTATGGACAATAAAAAATCTCCTTGTTATATTATGAAGTGAGGTCTGCCAACCGAACAAATAATATAACAAGGAGGTCCTAGTCATGAAAGAGAAG
>JAFQKO010000067.1 GCA_017396865.1 Clostridia bacterium
CGCAAGATTGCCTGGATGAAAGAAACTGAAATGGCGGTGATCGTCAGTCAGGAGCAGAACGAAATTCAGACCTTTAAGAATTGGGGATTGGATATTCTTCCTCACCGTGCTAGGATGGAAAAACGGGAGATGGACAAGGAATTTAAGGAATCTGATAATCCTTTCCGTATTGTATTCGTTTGCGCCATGTGGCTTACCGGTTTTGATGTGAAATCTTTGGCTACCATTTATTTGGACAAGCCGTTAAAGGCACACACGCTGATGCAGACCATTGCCCGCGCCAACCGTGTTTGCGACGGAAAAAGTAACGGCCTTGTGGTGGACTATATTGGTGTTGTTAAGGCACTTCGTCAGGCGCTGGCAGACTATACTTCCGGTGGTGGAGGAAAGCCCGGTGACGATCCCGCTCCCGATAAAGCGGAATTAATTGCTAAAATTGAGAACACGGTCAAAGCTATTGAAACGTATATGGCGGAACAGCAGTTCTCCCTGAAAGCATTGATCGATGCGGATGATTTTGCAAAACTTGCTTTGGTAAAAGCAGGTGCGGATGCTATGTGTACAACCAATGATGTAAAGAAGCGTTTTGAGATTCAAGCACGTGAGCTTTTCCGAATGTTTAAGTACATTGAGAAGGGCGAAGTTTCTGCAGAAACGCATCGTTACAAAAATGCTATTAGCGAAATCTATGATCAGTTGCAGGTAAAGCGCAAGCACGCAGATAACTCTGCTTTGATGGCACAGATCAATGAGATCGTAAATGAATATGTGACGGTTATTAAGACCGAAGGCCAAGAGGACAACAAGAAATTCGATATCAGCAATATTGATTTTGATCGTTTGCGCAAAGAGTTTGAAAAGGCACAAAACAAGAACCTGCTGCTAAAGGATTTGCAGCAGTTGGTTGAGGAACGCCTTGCAAAAATGCTCCGGCAAAACCCGTTGCGGATCGACTATTATCAGCGCTATCAGGAGATTGTTGACGAATACAACCGTGACAATAAAAAGGACGAGATCGCAATTATCTTTGAAAACCTGATGAAACTTGTGAGCGAGCTGGACGAGGAGCAAAAGCGTTATGTCCGGGAGGGCTTTGAGAGTGACGAGGAGCTTACAATGTTTGATTTACTTGCAAAGGACTCCCTGTCCAAAGAGGAAGTCAAGAAAGTAAAGAAGCTAGCACAGACGATGCTTTCCAAGATTAAGGCACGTATTCACGAACTGGATCATTGGCGTGATAAAGAAGAAACTCAGTCTATTATCAGTGTGTTGATTCGGGACTTGCTATGGTCTGATCTTCCGGACAGTTACGATGATAGCGCCATTGCA
Organism: Clostridia bacterium; assembly: GCA_017396865.1. Next base: position 1,330 of record JAFQKO010000067.1, read on the forward strand.
ACCTATAGGCAGCAAATTTATGAGTATGTGTACAACACATACCCCGCAGCGTAAGATGATTATATAGGAATACGACAAAATGCGTGAGTCATTGTATTGACAGGAGGATAATTTGATTTCTCGAAAACAGCTTGTCCTATCGTGAATTTTGTAAAAATCAGTGTAATTTGGGGTCAAGTTGTTCTTATATGGTTGCAGGTATGCCATTTTTGCGAAAAGGTTCAAAGTGCCGAAAAGCCAGTCATATCAAGGGTTTTCAGGCTTTCCAAAACGCCGGTTGTTCTTTGGCGGTCGTGGCATCGGCGCCCATATCCTCAAACAGATCGGTAATGGGATCTCCCTTCGATTGGAAGGTGGTGGCGCTCCACGGTTCGCCGCTGGCGGCCTGCGGCCAGATACCTGCGGTATGGTCCACGTAGTAGTCGGCAAAGCCCTGATTTTGGATCTCATCGGCAGAAAGCCCCTTTAAGAGCTGCCGCACGATGGTCGATACGATCTCCATGTGGGCGAGTTCTTCCGTGCCCACGTCGGTGAGCAGAGCGCTGACCTCGGGATAAGGCATGGAATAGCGCTGGGAAAGGTAGCGCTGGGAGGCGCCCAGCTCGCCATCGGGCCCGCCGAATTGGCTCATGATCACCTTTGCCAGGCGCGCGTCGGGCTTTTTAATATCGACAGGATACTGCAACCGTTTCTGATAGCTCCACATAACTCACATTCCTCCTTCCCACGGCCAAGGCTCGGTAGCCCAGCCCCAATGGCCGCCCATTCCGCCGCTCTGCGGGCGAATGGGGCCGAAGCGTGCCTCATACGCACCCACGGCGTGGTTATATTCTGCGGTTTTCTGATTATAATAGTCCAGAGCCTTTTCACAATCGGGATGGGTATCCAGATAAAGGCGTGCCTCATCGGCGGCAAAGCCGGCGGTATACACCGCCTCCATCATTTTTCTGCGCTCGGTCATCGATCGGCACCTCCTTTAAACGGCAGATCCAGCTCCTTAAAGATGGTGCCGCGGGGAAATCCCTCCGACGGCTCATAAAGCTCCCGCCACTGTTGGGTTGGCACGTAGGCCATGGCCAACCGCCAATTTTCGGTCGGTTCGGCCGGTTTATGATAAGTGGGACGCGCCTGCAAGTCCGACCGCATTCGCAACGGCGGCGCCAGCATATCCCGCAGATTGAAATCATCCATCTGCTCATTCTCCTTTCCGGGGTGACATCCACCCTGATATCCTACGATAATGCACGAAAAAAGGTGCAAAAAATTCTGTTTACTTTCCTATTTGTATGTGGTATAATATGGAGAGAATAAAAAACAAGGAGGCAAAACCGTGGCAACGAAGAAAGAAAAATTACCGTTCCCCATGTATAAGGGCTTTCCCCTGGTACGTTGCAAGAACGATATCTACTACGGCGATCCCAAGGATCCCTACGTTATTTTCATTACCATCCTGGCAACCGACGGCAGCGAGGAGGAGATTCCCACCCGCGTAACCGTTGAGCTGCTGGCGACCGACGAAAGCATTCCCATCTGGGAGCGCTCCCAAAAGAAAAGCGAAAAGAACAGCTTATATGATGCGCTGGACATCGGCCTGATCTGGCTGCAGCGCGCCCTCTCAAAGAAAGGCTGATTATGAAACTCCTCTTAAGCTTATACAATCTGCTTGCCGCCAAGGGCTACGGCCCGATTGTGCTGATGATCCTTGCAGTGCTCGGCATCATCCTGATCCTGCGCTTCTTTTGCTGGCTCTTTGGAATTCTGGCCATGCGCTACATCAGCAAGGCGCAAAACACCAAGCTCTGCCCCACCGCCTATATCCCCGGCGCGCAGGCGCACAGCACCCTGCTGCTCGGCGGTAAAGACCGCCTTGCCCGCCGCAGCGCGCACCTGATCTGGTGGCTCGCCGCAACGGCGGTGCTGCTGATTACCGCCATCGTTTGGTTCTACAACGGTCTGCGGCTGCAATTTGTGGGTTCCTTTAAAACCACCCTGCTCATCGCTATCCTTTCCGCTGCCGTTTTGCTGATTGTGCTCTACGTGCAACTGCGAATCAACGAAATGAAGGCGCTGAAAAAAATGCTGCCCAAAAAAGCAATCAGCGTTTCGATCTTTGCGATGTGCTTCTGCATCCCGCTGCAGCGAATCTATCTTTACACCAACCGTAAAAAGATCGCCAAAGAATGAACAAAGCTCCGTATTCATCGAATACGGAGCTTCTTTTTTGGAAAATATTGTTGACAAATCAACGTCGTTCTGCTATACTGTACGAAGTTGACATTTCAACATCTTTATCAACAGAAGGAGTTTTATATGAGTATACGAATCATTGTAGATTCCACCAGCGACCTGCTGCCCGAGATCAAGGAGCAGGTTACGGTAGTACCTCTGACGGTGAGCTTTGGCGACGAAAGCTTTATCGACGGCGTAACCCTTGATCGCAAAACCTTTTACGAGAAGCTGATCGAGAGCGACGAAATGCCGATCACCAGCCAAGCCACTCCCGATGCCTTTGCGCGCGTTTATCGGGAAGTAAAGGAGGCGGGCGACACCGCCGTTGTTCTGACCTTAGCCTCGCAGCTTTCGGGCACCTTTCAAAGCGCCATGATTGCGCTGGAGGGGTATGAGGATTGCATCTTTCCCGTTGAGAGCGGAACGGTTGCCATCGGCGGCGGGATTTTAACCGAGCTGGCGCTGCGGCTGCGGGCGGAGGGGCTGAATGCCGCCGAGATCGCCGCCCGCCTGAAGGAGGAGCGCGGCAACGTGCGGGTGATTGCGCTGCTGGACACACTGGAATACCTGCACAAGGGCGGCCGCATCTCCAAAACGGTTGCCATTGCGGGCGGCTTGCTTTCCATCAAGCCGGTGGTACACATCCGCGACGGCAAGATTGAAATGCTGGGCAAAGCACGCGGCTCCAAGCAGGGCAACAATCTTTTGGTGAAGGAGATTGAAAATGCAGGCGGCATCGACTTTAACCGCCCGCTTTTGCTGGGCTATACCGGCCTGAGCGATCTGCTTTTGCAGAAATACATCGCCGACAGCGCCCATCTCTGGCAGGATCACACCAAGACCCTGCGCACCACTATGATCGGCAGCGTTGTTGGCACCCATGCGGGTCCCGGAGCCATTGCCTTGGCCTTCTTTAGCTCAGACTGTCAAAAAAGGCACCGACCGCAGAAAAATAAGTAAAACCTAAAGTATGCGCCAATATTAATGATTGCAAGGAGAAAAGAAGTCTACTCTTTCTTCTTGTTCCTTTTATAAGGAACAAAATCCGCATAGTGATGCGGATTTTGATTGAAATTTTTCTGCTATCCGCCGAAATGACCGCTCAGCGTATCACATACGCGATCGGGATCATTTCGACGAATTCGGCACTCTTTTTTGATCAGTCTCCCGGCGTGTCAAAATAATGAATCGTTTTTTTGACACGTTGAAAAATTGCTCAGAGCATTTGCTCTGAGCAATTTCTTTATTCATATAGAATTTCAATTCGGTCGCCCGCCAGCAGCTCCGCATCCGGATTGGAGAGGTTGGTGATCACCTTGCCGTTTCGGCGGACAGTGAACTTCTTCCCATTCTCTTCAACCACGCCCATAAAGGATTGCAGGCGATTATTAAAGACAATGGAGCGGAATTCGCCTTGGATTTCCTCCTCTTGCATGAACACCTGCTCAAGGGTTGCTTCCTCGGCTACCTGAAGCTCACGTCCCTCGTTGACGATATCCTTGCCTTCGCCCAGCCCGCTCACGTAGAGGTAAACCGAAACCATGTTTTTTTGCTCTCCGCCGAAATAGTTCCAGCAGATCACGGTTGTGGTTGTGATCGATACAAGCAAAAAGGTCGTTAGGGTAAAGACCCAATGCTCACCCAGCCAGCGTATGACGTTTACAATCTTATTCAGCATTCAGATTATTCTTCTTCCTCTTCCCGAGCAGCCTCTGCAGCCTCCTGAAGCGCTGTTTCGGCCTGAGAGAACTTCAGCAGAATTGCATCGACCTCCGATTCCTTGCAGGTAAGAGCAGAACGGAAGCCTGCTACGATGGCATCCATATCAATGGCACGGTTACGCATCGGAACGTCGGCTGCAACCGCCTTGCCGATCATCGACTTCTTGGACTCCTCCAGAATGGTCATGGAGTCGGGGTTATCAGGATCATGTGCATCCAAGAACTCATAGTAGCTGGGCATCAGATTCATGGTGCTTTCGCCCTTGAGAATATTGTAGAAGGTCTCGCCGCCGAAATAGTCGGAGGAAGCATTGCACAGATCGGCAACGGAAGCGCCGTAGCGCGCGTTGGTCTGCTCAAAGTATGCCTTGGAAACGTAGATGCCGAAGGGGCACTCACCAACAAATGCACCTTCCTCACGCTTACCGGTGATGGGGGTGGGGAATGCGGTTGCCTTTACGTTTTCATACTCGATCTTACCATTGAAAACGGTAGAGGGCGCAACGATCATGGCAGCAGAGCCATCCACGAAGGAATTCAAAGCGGTTTCAAAGGTTACGTTATAGCAATCGGCGGTAAACGCACCCTTGCTCTCCAGCGCTCTGATATCCTTGATGGCACGATCCCAGCTGGACATGATACCGTGAACCGGCATATAGCTATGCTCAGCGGTACCGCCCTCGGCCAGAACCATCTCATCGATCATGTATTCCAAGCCAACGTCGGCAAAGCCTGCGGCGATGGGGGTAATTCCCTTCTCCTTCAGCGCTTCGATGATGATTTCCAGATTTTCCCAGCTATCGGGGTTGGGCAGATCCAGATCCTTGAACAAGCCGCGGTTATAGTACAAGCCCTGATAAGTACAGTAGAGGGGGATCATATAGTTATCCAAATCGATTGCGGTAGAGAGATTATACGCAACGTCGGTCACTTCGCCCATAATGGTATCGAACGCACCCTGCATCTGCTTGATCGAAGCCAGCGCTTCATCCTCGATCAGCTCATCGATAAATGCACGATGCTCGGTCATAAAGCAAGCGATCTCACCGGATGCAACGTCGTCCATAAACGCATCCAGCTCAGCACCTTCCTTATCGGGCACCTTCACATAGGTCAACTCAACGTTATTAAAGTCCAGAATATCCTTTGCTACGTAGTCGAGCTGCTCTTTCCAATCGGCATACTCGGGATCCTTCTCGTCCACGGGCAAGCCCATCTTGACAGAAAGCTTCACCGTTTCGGGATCTTCCGCAGCGCCACCGAACAACGAGCATCCGCTCAATGCCGTGACAGTCAGGATCATGGCCATTAAAAGGCTGATTAATTTAACTGTTTTTTTCATTTCAGAGGAACCTCCACCTTTTATTCTTCCATAATGATACCATAAACCTAAAATAAAATAAAGTGTTTTTTTAAAATTCTTTCAGAAATTCAAAAAAAATTCGGCAAATTGTGCAATCCACTCCACCAAAAAGAACTTTACCCGCTGGGTTTGGTCGGATTTTTTCAAAAATTCCGTCTTATCTGCGCCGATCACCGCCGTCATCTCCTGCTCCGCCGCCTCCGATTCCACCGCAGGCGAGAGGCAAAGGGCGGGAAACAGCACACACCAGAAGTTTTCACCCTCCGCCGCTCCGATCCGAAGGCTCACCGCCTGATACCGACCTGCGGGAAAGGAAAGGGTTCCGTAGTCCTTGGTGGGGAAATAGCGGTCGCCGATCTCCACCGTTACCGCATCGTTGCAGCCCTTTTCCCGCAGGATCTGCTCGGCCTCTTTTTGCAGTTCCATACGATGCGCCTCGGCCACCGCCAGGGCCTCCCGCTGATCGACACAATCGGCAAACAGCCTCTCCACCAGCTCAAAAACACCGTTTCGCACCTCACACTTCAGCTGCTGATCTGCCTCGGAATCGGAGGCGGCCACCACGTGGAACCGTACTACCCGCTCCTTCACGGCGGCGGCATCCGCCTCCCCTGCCAGCCAGAGATACAGCAGGCTCACCGCAAGCACCCCCAAGGGGACAAAAAAATAAATCCAAGCCTTTGTTCGTTTCATAAATAAAACCTCCGTGCCTTTATCATCGACAACGGAGGTTTTTTTCATTCAATCATTTATTTTGTGCCGAAAATACGGTCGCCCGCATCGCCGAGACCCGGCAGAATATAGCCGTTCTCATTGAGGCAATCATCCACGTGGGCGCAATAGATATCCACGTCGGGATGGGCCTTGGTGAGCGCCTCGATGCCTTCGGGAGCGGCGATCAAGCACATAAACTTGATCTTCTTTCCGCCGAGGTTTTTCACCTGCTGGATGGCATCGATGGCAGAGCCGCCGGTTGCCAGCATGGGATCCACCACGATCGCCAGCCGCTTTTCCATATTGGCAGGCAGCTTACAATAATACGGATGGGGCTCCAGCGTTTCCTCATCGCGGTACATACCGATATGACCGACTCTTGCAGAGGGAACCAGATTAACAACGCCGTTGACCATACCGAGGCCGGCCCGCAGAATGGGGATAACCGCCAGCTTAACGCCCGCCAGCACGTTGGTGCGGGTTTTCATCATCGGGGTGGTGATCTCCACCTCCTCCAACGGCAGATCGCGCATGGATTCATAGCACATCAGCATGGTGATCTCCTCCACCAACGCACGGAACTGATTACTGCTGGTGGCTACGTCGCGCAGGATGGAAATTTTATGCTGAATCAGGGGATGATCAAAAACAACTACATTAGACATCTGAAACGACTTCCTTTCGAGGGGTTTGGTTTATTTAATCGTAACACCGCCGCCAAGTTTTGTCAAGGATGAAAATCTTTGAAAAATGGCGAAAAAGGGTTTACTTTGTCGGCAAACCTCGATATAATAAGAGTAATATGATCGAGAGGTATGCTATGAACGAAAAATTCCGATCCCGCATCATGGAAGAGGCGGATATGAACCGCGCGCTGGCACGGATCGCCCATGAGATCATCGAGCGCAACGGCAACGAGCAGAGCCTGCACGTTATCGGCGTAGAGCGGCGCGGCACCTCGCTGGCCGCTATTATTGCCGACAATATCGAGCGTTTCTCGGATCTGACGGTGCATCGCGCTTCCATTAATATTGCTTCCTTTCGGGACGATGCCGAGCGGCAGGTTGCCGTTCCGCCGGCAGAAAAGCCCATCCGCCCGATCGCAGGAGAAACGGTAATCATCGTCGACGACGTGATCCACACCGGCCGCACCGCCCGCGCTGCGCTGGAGGCGGTGCTTTCCCTTGGCCGTCCTGCCAAGATCCAGCTTGCGGTTTTGATCGACCGCGGGCACAGAGAGCTGCCCATCCGCGGCGATTACGTCGGCAAAAACGTACCCACTGCGAAAACCGAGCTGGTTAAAGTGCATATCCCTCCCTATGACGATATCGTCAATGTGGAGTTATATGAAAAATAAAAAAATAGGAGAAAAAACATGAAGCTTGTTTTCCAACCCAACGAGAGACCCAAGTTTGGCGCAAACCTTATTTTCGCCATCCAGCAGCTGCTGGCGATCATGGCAGCGACTTTGGTCGTTCCCGTCATCATCGGCCATGACATGAGCCCTGCCGCCGCCCTTTTCGGCGCCGGTGTCGGCACCCTCGTTTACCTGCTGTTCACCAAGTTCCGCAGCCCTGTTTTTCTGGGCAGCTCCTTTGCCTTCCTCGGTTCAATGGCCGCAGCCTTCGCAGGCGGCGTTTCCATGAGCCTGGGCTATCTGGGCCTGATCCTCGGCGCAGCCTTTGCAGGTCTGGTCTACGTAGTGCTGGCGATCATCGTTAAGCTGGTCGGTGTTGGCTGGATCAATAAGCTGATGCCCGCCGTTGTGATCGGCCCCACCGTTGCCATCATCGGTCTTTCGCTGGCCGGCAACGCCATCGGCGATCTCAACAAGGTCAACTATGCCATTCCCGAGGATCCCGCTCAGTATACCATTATCGAAAACGGCTCCTACGACGCAGAAAATGATACATTCATCTGCAACAGCGACAACAGAACCTTCTATGCCGCTGAGGATTCCACTGTCAGCATCACCTTAAAGGAAGACGGCAACTTTAAAGCCGCCAGAGTGCCCGGCTCCCACTATGTCGCCCTGATTTGCGGTGTCATCACACTGCTGGCAACCGTTCTTGCCTCCACCTTCGGCAAAAAGATGGCCAAAATGATTCCCTTCATTATCGGTATTCTTGCAGGCTATGCCGCCGCATCCATCTTCTTCGTAATCGGTCACTTCACCGGTAACGAAGCCCTGATGATCATCGACTTTTCCCGCATCACCGCCCTTTGGGCAAACGGCATCAACCTCGAAACCTTCTTCACCCTGCCTGATTTCACCTTCCTGACCGCCATCGACGGCCTCAAGGAGTTCGATTGGTCCTACGTAGCAAGCATCGCGGTGGCTTATCTGCCGGTTGCCTTCGTTGTTTTTGCCGAGCATATTGCCGACCATAAGAACATCTCCTCCATCATCGAGAAGGATCTGCTGGAGGATCCCGGCCTCCATCGCACCCTGCTGGGCGACGGTGTCGGCTCGATGGTCGGTGCTGCCTTCGGCGGCTGCCCCAACACCACCTACGGTGAGTCGGTTGCCTGCGTGGCCATCAGCGGCAACGCCTCCGTTTTCACCATTGCCACCACCGCTATTCTGGCAGTGCTGATCTCCTTCCTCGCTCCCTTCGTTGCATTCGTTAATTCCATTCCCTCCTGCGTCATGGGCGGCGTTTGCATTGCCCTCTACGGCTTCATCGCCGTTTCCGGCTTGAAGATGGTGCAGAAGGTGGATCTGGAGCAGAACAAGAATCTCTTCGTTGTTTCCACCATCCTGATCTGCGGCATCGGCGGCTTGACCCTCACCTTCGGTAAGGTTACCATCACCTCCATCGCCTGCGCATTGATCATGGGCATCATCGTCAATCTGCTTCTCAGCAAGAAGAAGGACTAATCTCCAAACCAAATAAAAAAGCGCCTGCGGGCGCTTTTTTATTTGACTTTTCAGTCCATTCTATATATAATAAGGGCAAAGGAAGTGAATGAAAATGTCAGTAATTTTAGGAGTAGACATTGGCGGCTCCACCACCAAGATCGTTGCCTTTGATCAAAAGGTGATCGGAATGCTGCAGGTGCGGGCGGGCGATCAGCTCACCTCCCTCTACGGTGCCATCGGCAACCTGCTCCATCAATACAATTTAAAGCTAAGCGACGTTGAAAGAATCGTTTTGACCGGGGTGGGTGCCTCCCTCATCGACGAAGACATCTACGGCATCCCCACCTGCAAGGTCAACGAATTCAACGCCATCGGCAAGGGGGGCTTACTGCTCTGCGAGGAGAAGGAGGCGCTGGTGATCAGCATGGGCACCGGTACCGCCTTCGTTTACGCCAAGGGCGATGCTGTTGAGCACATCGGCGGCAGTGGCGTAGGCGGCGGCACCCTGATCGGGCTTGCCTCCGAGCTGGTGGGCGAAAGCGATTTCGAAGCCATCGTTGCCATGGCGGATAGCGGCGACCTTTCCCACGTGGACCTCTCGGTGCAGGATATCAGCAACGAAGAGATCTCCACCCTGCCCAAGAACGTGACCGCCTCCAATTTCGGCCGCATCCGCTCCACCGCCACCAAGAACGATCTTGCCCTCGGCCTGATCAATATGATTCTGCAAACGGCGGGCGTGATCGCCGCCATCATCGCCAAAAGCCGCGGCTTTAAAAAGGTGATCGTGACCGGCTCGCTGACGGCTCTGCCCCAAGCGCGGGAGACGCTGGACGGCGTCACCGCCCTCCACGGTGTTCCTTTCCTGATCCCCGAAAACGCCACCTTTGCCACCGCCCTCGGTGCGGCGGCCTTGCAGAAATGAGGATTGGCCGATGATCGCAACCGATAAGGATATTCAATTTTTAGAAGCCCTCTATCAGAATCGCAAGCCCTACCACGGCGAGCTGCATGATCATGCCGCCACTGCAGGCACCAGCGACGGAAAATGTTCCCTCGCCTTTTGGCGGGAGGACATGAAGCGGCTGAAGATGGATTTTGCCGCCATTTTGGACCATAAGCAGGTGCGGCACATGTATCAGCCGGAATGGGAGGATGGCCTATTCATCGGCGGCACCGAGCCGGGCGGAACCCTCACGAACATTGAGGCGGAGTTCCCCAAGTTCCACTATAATATGCTGGTGGAAGGCCCCGCACCGCTGGAGGAACTGCTGGCCGAATTTCCCGAGTATCACTTCACGGGCGGCAAGGAGGGGCATTTTTGCTATCCCAAATTCACCCTTGAGCGGCTCAACGAGCTGATCACAGCCCTCAAGGCCAAGGGTGGCTTCTTTGTGCATCCCCATCCCAAGCAAAAAATGATCTCCGATAACCCACTCGACTTCTTCTTTCAAGAAGAAACCGGCATTGAGGTTTTCTACAACGACAACCAAAGCGAATACACCTCGCAAAACTACAAGCTTTGGCTGGCGCTTTTGGCGGCAGGCAAGCGCATCTGGGCCTGCGCCGGCGGCGACTATCACCATGGCCCCAACACCTCGGCGCTGACCACCATCTATGCCGAGGAAAAGAGCAACAAAGCCTACCTTTCCCATCTGCGGGAGGGCGACTTCATCTGCGGCCCCATCGGCATCCGCATGGCCATCGGCGACACCAAGATGGGCGGGAAATGCAGCTTTGAAAGCAAGCGGCTACGCTTCAGCGTGGGCGATTTCCACCCCCACCATATCCCCGAGGGGCATGCGTTCCGCGTTTATCTTTACGACGATCAAGGCTTTATCACCAGCCGCACCGTCGACCCCCACACCACCAACTATTTTGCCATCGACACCAAGCCCTGCAAATTCTATCGGCTGGAGGTACACGACTACAGCCAAAAGGTGCGCGTTGCGATCGGCAACCCCATTTGGAATACAGATTAAAAAACGCTCCGTATATTTCAATACGAAATATACGGAGCGTTTTTTATTTTAACGTTCTTAAACCCTTGGGATAATGATTTTTACCGATGCCGCCGGAGGCTTTGATCCAGCCGAGGGGAACCCCCTCTACGGTAACAACGCCGTAGCCCTTTTGATCGCAAGGCACCGTTTGACCGTTGAGATACCGCCGCGCCTCCTCCACCGAAAGGGGTTGGGTATAGCGGAAGGCCGAGGCAGGCAGAGCCATGGCAAGGTGGTGGGTGGGCTTCCATTGGCGCCCCTTCAGCTCTAAGCATTGCAGACCCGCCCGCAACACGTTGACCCCCTTAGGACAGGGCAGATCGGGATCGACCACCGAATAATAGTCGCCCCGCCGCAGCCAAAGACCCTTCGGCGGATCGGGCAGCAGCTCCTTGAGGGCCGCCTCCGCCTCGGGGAGCCGCTCTCCTTTAAAGGCGGGAGCATCCCGTTGCTCCTCTCCTGACTTTTCCAAAGCGCATACAAAATGACCCTCGCCGCCGTCGGCGGGAAAGATGCGTTTGGCAAGCTCCAGCCCCAAAAAGCCGGGGCGACCGCCCGCAAGACCGGTCTCCACCACCTGAAATTCAGGATGGCGCTCCAAAAACCACAGGATGGTTTTTTCATTTTCCTCCAAGTTAAAGGTACAGGTGGAATAAACCAGCCTGCCGCCGCCCTTCAGCGCTTCGGCGGCGTTTTCCAGCACCTCGCGGCTACGCGCGGTGCAAAGAGCCACCAGCTCCTCGTTCCATTCCTCCAAAATGCGAGGATATTTGCGAAACATTCCCTCACCGGAGCAGGGGCTATCCACCAGCACCTTATCGAAATAGCAAGGCAGCGCCTTGGCAATTCCCTTGGAATCACTATTGGTAATCACAGCACGGGAAACACCCATCCGCTCCATATTTTCCCGCAGCGCCTTGGCACGGGTGGGATTGATCTCATTGGCAAGGATCAACCCCGTATCCAAGGCGGCGGCAATGGCGGTGGCCTTAGAGCCGGGCGCGGCGCAGAGATCCAATACCCGCTCATCCCCCTGCAGCTGCAGGGCGGTTACGGCGCTCATGGCGCTGGGCTCTTGAAAATAATAGAGCCCCGCCTGATGGTAGGGGTGGTTGCCGTCGCCCTCCCCATCGGTGACGTAAAAGCCGTCCGCGTGGAAGGGGGCGGGCTTCAGCGCAAAGGGTGCAATCGACAAAAACTGCGCCCGATCCAGCTTCTTGCGGTTATACCGCACCCCCTCAAAGGGCGGCTGACCGAGCCAAGGGGTCAGGTCGATCCATTCTTTCAGGTAGGAAATCATTGCATTTCCTCCAAAATCCTATCGAACAGCAATTGCAGCCGCTCATGCTCCTCTGCCAGATAGAGGTAGCCCCAAAGCGCCTCAAAGCCGGTGGCGGCATGGTAGGTGCCGTAGTTGGCGTTGCGGGGCTTGCTGTTGCTTTTGGCGTTTCTGCCGCGGCGCGCCACCTCCTGCTCATCCTCGGTAAGCAGCGGGGTCAGCAGCTCTAAAAAGCGCTCCTGCGCCTCACAGCTCACAAAATGCTTGGACTTTTCATGCAGCTTATGGTTCTGGCAGTTGCCCTGCCGCAGTACGTGGTTGCGGACGTACAGCTCATACACGCCGTCGCCCAGATAGGCCAGCGCCAGCGGGCTATATTGACGCATAACATCGATTTTATTCATGGTATTGCAGTAAGACTCCTTTCACCGTACCGTTTTCGATCTCGATAATGGCATATTCCCGATCGGGATTGCGCAGCGAGCCGGGATTGAGCATCAGAATTCCCTCCCGCTTCTCCATAAAGGGAACGTGGGTATGGCCGAACAGAACCGCATCCACCCCTTCCGCCTTGGCAGAGGCAAGCAGAGAGCCATAGCCCGATTTCACGCCGTAGTGATGGCCGTGCACCAGCATCAGCTTGACCCCATCGAACTCCAATATTTGCTTATCCAAGCCCTTGGCGGTAAAATCGCAATTACCCAACACCTGATACACAGGATGGCCGTTGGTACGCGCCATCATCCAGCGGGCATCCTGATTATAATCGCCCAGGTGGATGACTCCGTCGTTGGGATAGCGTTGATATAATTGTTGCATTGGCTCCCGCACCCCATGGGTATCGGAAAAGACTAAAAAGCGCACAAAAACACCTCCGTGTTCTCAATAAAAATATTGTAGCATAAAATAGACTAAAAAGAAAGGAGTATTTTATGAGTAACGATATTTTCAGCGAGATCAAAAGCATGGACAAAAAAGAACGGCGTGCGTTGCTGGAAAAGCTCTCGGCGGCGCTGACGCCCGAGCAGCAAAAGCAGGTACGTTCCATCGTGCAGGATAAAAAGCAAATGGAGAAGGTGCAAAACAACCTTCGGGCGGAGGATATCTCCAATCTGATCGACGGATTGAAGGGCGAAGAGGATCCGCGGGATTTTCTGAACAGCCCGCAGATCCAAGCCCGCCTGCGGGAGATTCTGGGCTAAATCTGAGCGGACTTTTGGAGGGGCTGACCCAAAAGGGAGAAAATCCCTTGGGCAGCCTTCTCCCCGCCCTCGGCAAGGATGGGCTCGACCCCGCCCTGCTGATGAAGCTTTCCAAAGCAATGGCGGGGCTGCGCAGCAAGCCCGACGACCGCTGTGCCCTGCTGACCGCCCTCAAGCCCTACCTGCGGGAGGGGCGGCGGGAGCGGGTGGACGAAGCGATTCGCCTGCTGCAGCTTTGGCGCCTTGCCGAGCTTTTTCGGGAATGAGGAACGATGATGGATATTTTACTACAATCGGACGGTCAACTGCATCCGCAGCGCCGCTCCGCACCCAAGCCACCGCCGAAGAAGGAGCCCGCCAAGGAGCTTTGCCCGCCTCCGGCACCCTGCGCACCTGCGGAGAAGCGGCCGCTGCCGTTGGAGGAGCTTTTACTGATCGGGGTGGCGGTTCTGCTGCTGCGCAGCAGTGAACAGCCGGATCTGCCGCTGCTGCTGGCGCTGGCCTATATACTTTTGGATCGGGATTTTTCGCTTAAGGGCTTGCTTTAAAGGTGGTTGATATGCTAAAATAATAGCATCACTTTATTAAAAGGAGCCACCATGGCAAAGATCTATCCCTTTTGCTCCTCCAGCAAGGGCAACTGCACCATTCTTACCGCCAACGGGCGGGCGATCCTGATCGATTGCGGCGTATCCTGCGCGCAGATCAAGCGAGCCCTCGGTGAGCTGGAGCTGACCCTGAACGAGCTGGACGGCGTTTTACTGACCCACGAACACAGCGATCATATCAAGGCGATCCCCCAGCTTGAAAAGCAATGCCACCCCACCTTCTATGCGGGCTGCGGCACGTTGCAGGCGCTGGCGCTGGAGGGGATCGACCACCGCTTCGAGCCCTTCGAGCTTGGCGCATTCCACATCATCCCCATCGAAACCAGCCACGATGCATCCGCACCCTGCGGCTATCGCATCGAAGCGGAAGGAGCGGCGCTGGCCGTTGTGACCGATACGGGGCGGATTACCCCCGCCATGCAGCAGCAGCTTTCCGGCTGCTCGGTGGTGATGCTGGAAAGCAACTACGACCCCGAAATGCTGGCGCTGGGCCCCTATCCCACCACCTTGAAAAAGCGCATCTCCTCGGCCGACGGGCATCTTTCCAATCAGGATTGTGCCTCGCTGCTGGCTCTGCTGGCGCTGGAGGGTGGGCTGAAAACGGTGGTTTTGGCGCACCTCAGCGACAACAACAACACCCCGCTGACCGCCAAAGCGGCCACCCTTTCCGCCTTTGCGCAATACGGCATCGAGGGGGTTCAAGTCGAGGTGGGCGGCCCCTTCTGCCCGATTTTGGAGGTATAAAGCTTGAAAATAAGTTTCAAGCTTTAAAATTTAACGCCGATTTTCTCGCCGCTTTCACGGCAACCGAAAATCATGGCACTTATGACCATTCTTTCCTGCGTCATTTGCGCCTGTGGCACAATGAAAGGAATGGTCATAACCAATGAAATGTACCGTCTATTGCACCGGCTCTCTCAAGGAAAAATACTGGCGGGAGGCGGAAAATGAATATGCCAAGCGGATGAAGCGGTTTGGCGGCTGGAGCGTGGTGGAGCAGGCGGAGGTCTCCCTCCCCGACCGTCCCTCCCAAAAGGAGATCGACCGTGCCCTGCAAAAGGAGGGCGAAGCGATCTTGAAAAAGCTGCCCGCCCAGGCCTATACCATCGCCCTTTGCGTAGAGGGCAAGCCCCGCTCCAGCGAGGCGCTGGCGGCACTTTTGGCCGAAATTCCGCAAGCGGGCAAGAGCGAGATCGCCCTGATCATCGGCTCCTCCCACGGCCTTGCGCCGGCGGTGAAGCAGGCCTGCGATCTGCGGCTCTCCATCTCGCCGATGACCTTCCCCCATCAGATGATGCGGGTGATTTTGGCGGAGCAATTCTACCGCGCCCACAAGATCAATGCCAACGAATCTTATCATAAATAAAACGGATGTCGCAAAGACATCCGGTTTATTATTTTTTATGCTTTTTTCTTGGCTGCAACCTCATCGAAGGTTTCCAGAATCTTGCGATTTTTCTGCCCGCCGGTGGCGAGAGAAACAACGACGTTGACCAGCAATGCCAGCAGGAAGGCGGGCAGCAGCTCATAGATCGCCCATACACCGCCCAGGGGAGCCAGCAGAAACTTCCAGATAAAGACCATCGATCCGCCGACGATCATACCGCTGAGCGCGCCCCACATATTGGAATTCTTCCAGAAAAGCGCCATCAGCACCAAGGGGCCGAAGGCCGCACCAAAGCCTGCCCACGCAAAGGAAACGATCTCGAAAACAGAGCTTTCCTGATCCAAAGCAAGCAGAACACCCAGCGCCGCGATCACCAGCACGGTACCGCGAGCAACCAGCATCGATTTCTTTTGGCTGAGCTTCACCCCAAAGAATTCGGTAACGATATTCTGAGAGGCGCTGCTGGAGGCGGCCAAGAGCTGGCTATCGGCGGTCGACATGGTGGCCGCAAGAATACCCGCAAGAACAAGGCCTGCAAAGATCGCAGCCATCCAGCCGTTTTCGCTGATCATTTTTGCAAATTCAATAATGATGTTTTCGGCCTTGAATGCATCTCCTGCAGCCAGGCTGAGATTGCCCACCTTATTAACACCCTCATAGGAGGCCAGCGCACCGAAGACACCGATCAGAATGGTGACCGCCATGGAGATCACCACCCAAACAGAAGCCACACGGCGGGAGGTTTTCAGCTTATTCTCATCCTCAATGGCCATAAAACGAAGGAGGATATGGGGCATACCGAAATAGCCCAAGCCCCAGGCAAGGGTGGAGATGATGGTAAGCGGGCCGTACTCGCCCACGGCAACTGCGCCGTCCTGCACCACCATATTGGATGTCAGGCTCAACCGACCGGCATGATCCTGACCCATATTCAACAAAGAGTCCTTCAGCTCGCCGAACATATCGGCCGCACCGACGTCGGACGCATTGAAGATTGCAAATCCCAGCACGCCGAACAGCGCCACCGTCATGATGATGCTCTGCATAAAGTCGGTGGTAGAGGCAGCAAGGAAGCCGCCCAACACGGTGTAGGCCACGATAACAACGGCGGAAAGAATCATCGCCACGGTGTAGTCGAGATCAAAGAAGCCTGCAAAAAGCTTGCCGCAGGCAACGAAGCCGGAGGCGGTATAGGGAACGAAGAAAACGAGGATAAAGAGCGCGGCAATCAAATTGAGAACATTGCGCTTATCGCCATAGCGCTTGGAGAAGAACTCCGGCAGGGTAACCGAATCGATCCGCTGGGTATAGCGACGGATGCGCTTGGAAACGATCAGCCAGTTCAAATAAGTACCGACCGCCAGACCGATCGCAGTCCAGATCGGCTCGGCAATCCCCGAAAAATAAGCCAAGCCGGGCAAGCCCATCAGCAGCCAGCCGCTCATATCGGAGGCCTCTGCGCTCATCGCCGTTACAAAGGGGCCGAGCTTTCTGCCACCGAGATAAAAATCATCGGTACTTCTGTTTTTTCGGGAATAATAAACCCCGATCAGCACCATGAACACCAAATAGGCGCCAATGGTGATACTAACAACCAAGTTTGTCATATACTTTTTCTCCTTATGGATGGTTTTAAAACGATATTTATAGTTTATTTTAACAGAAATCACGACAGAATGCAAGATATTTTTTTATACGGGCGAAGATTCAGACCGTTGAAGGAAGCGGCCGGATTGGCAAGCGTTCTGTTTTCGGAAGCAGCGGTCATCGTCAAAATAGGTTGCCGCACTTGCGGGCAACACGATCATCGCAAGCATCGATACGAGCATCAGCAGCGCTGCGAAGGCAGACATCAGCCGTGTCTTTTTCGTGATCATAGTCTTGCTTCCTCCTTTAAAATTTGCCCTCCGAGGACATGAGGGCATTTTTATATTTATCCCATCAAAACATCAAACAACCTCATGTTGTTTTTTTCACACATTTTGCGAAATCTTCCGCCAATGAAAGTGTTTTTTGATTAAAATGCACAAATCTATCCTTGCACATACAAATAATTATATAAGGTAGTAAACTGTTCACCTTGTGTCGCAAAAAAGCAACATAAGGTCATACTAAAAATTATATATATATGATAATATAATTATTATCCATACCCCTATTGTCTTGAGGGGGGCAAAATCAAAAAGGAGGAAATGTGACTATGATCACGAAAAAGACAAGAGCGATATCCATTATCGCAGCGGTCTTGATGCTCGTATCGATGTTCACGACGTTCGTGCTGCCCATCAGTGCAGACACGTACTTCGATGAAATCGTTAGCCCTACGGGTCTTCAGGATGCAACTGCGTATCCCGATATCGCAACGGCTGCTTCTCCGGCCGCGGGTACCTATAAGGTAACCAACCGCGCAGGCCTTGAGAAGATGGCCCAATTGGTCTACGGAGGCAATAACCTTTCCGGTTATACCTTCATTCAGACCGCTGATATCGACATGGGCTGGGATCCCTTCGTTGGTATCGGCGATAAGCTCGCAGATACCGTTCGTTTCGGCGGTACCTACGACGGTAACGGCTTCGTTATCGAAAACCTGTTCATGACCAAGCTTACTGCCAAAACCGGCGGTCTTTTCGGCGCTCCCAAGAACGCCACCATTAAGAACGTC
>JAFQKO010000001.1 GCA_017396865.1 Clostridia bacterium
GGTCGATCCATAATGCTTTCTTTTTCATCATTATACTCTTTTCTCGAAATTTGTCTATATTCTATACTCATTAAATTGAATTTTCAAGTAAAATTCAAGACTCTTTTATAAAAAAATGTCGCATTTTTATATTCCATTTTTTTAAAAAGCGGTGTATAATCATTGGGAGGTGATAAAATGGAAGATCGCATCTATTCGCTCGCCTTAGGCGAGCTTACTCTGGAGCTCCACCTGCCTGCCGAAGGCTTTCATCTATACAGCACCGCCCATCCAAGCAACCCGACCCAGGTGATGGCGTTACATCGGCATTCCGCCCACGAACTTTTTTTTGCACGCGGTCGGTTGGCGGTGGTAACCGAGCAGGAGCGTCATTTCTACCAAAATGAGCTGGTTTTGATCCCGCCCCGTCTGGAGCATTATATCATTTTGGAGCAGGGGGATTGCTTTTGCTTTTATTCAGCCTCCGAGCTGCTGCCCGAGGTGCTCACCGCCCTGCCGATAAACGAGGAGATCCGCTTTTATTTAGAGCAGTTGGAGCGCCATCCCCGCGATTGGCAAGCCGAGCATCTGCTCCCATTGCTTTTCAGCGCGGCCCTGCAGTCGATCCTGCCGCAAAAAACCAAAGCGCCCACCAAGCACGACCGCCACATCCACACCATCGACAACTACATCAACGGACATTATACCGAAAACATTCGCCTGACCGAGCTGGCCGAGCTGCTTTATCTCTGCCCGCGGCAGGTCAGCCGCATTCTGCAAAAGGAATACGGCCGCTCCCTTTCGGAGCTGGTGCACCAAAAGCGGATGGCCGCCGCAGGCAGGCTGCTGCGCCACACCGATCTGCCCATTGCCGAGATCGCATCGGCAGTCGGCTACGATCAGCCCAACTATTTTTTCGCCCGCTTTAAGGAGCAATTCAACTGCACCCCGCAGCAATTCAGAAAAAGAGCCTGATTCAAGGAGGACTACTGAAATGTTTTTTGAGGAAACCAACGTTTTTTCGTCCGGAGGACACTCCAATTATCGCATCCCTTCCTTGGTCGTAACAAACGACGGAACGGTGCTTGCCTTTTGCACCGATCGGATCGGAACGCTGAAGGACTACGCCGAGGAGATCGATCTGGTTTGCGCGATCAAAAAGCCGGGGCAACCCTGGAGTCCTGTGCGCATTTTGGCACATCAGGACGGCTGGGCCTGCAATATCGGCAGTGCCGTTTACGATCCTGCCTGCAATCGGGTGATCGTATTTTACGTAAGAAATCCCGTTGCACGAAACGAATTCGGCAACTACACCGCCGAGCAGCTTGCCGAAATGGATCGGCGTGCCAAGGAGGCTACCCTGCTTGCCGCCAAAAACGGCATCACCGCCGGAATGCGCAGGCTCGTTTCAGAGGATAACGGCGCACATTTCATCGAAGAGGCCCATGCGGTTCAAACGGTTCTGCAGCGGCATTGGGACGGAACGGAGCACCCCGTTGACGGCTCCACCCACGGCTCTGCCCACGGCATCTGCCTGCGCCACGGCAAATATGCCGGCCGCCTGCTCTGCCCCTCCCGCACAAAGATCGGGGAATACAGCGATTGGGACAAGCTGCGGGAATGCGTTTATAACAACGCGATCTATTCCGACGATCACGGAAAAACCTGGAAGGCCTCCCAATGCGTTCAGGTCGGTACGGCGGAGGGAACACTGATCGAGCGGGCCGACGGCAGCATCCTTTATAATTCGCGCGGCTATTTCAAGGACGGAAAGCGGTATCTTGCCCTCTCCCACGACGGCGGCGAGACCTACGGGAACTTTTCGACCGACGATTTTCTGCTCGAAGAAAAGCGCATCGGCTGCAATGCTTCCCTCCTGCGCGTTGAGCTTGCCGACCTTCCGAATCCGACCATCCTGCCGCCAAACGCCGAGGACCTCGTTGTTTTTTGCAATCCCCGCGCAGATACCCGCACCCGCATGACGGCCTGCGTCAGCTTCGATTCCGGCGCGCATTTTTGCGAAGCGCGGGTGATCTTCGACGGGCCTTGCGCCTATTCCGGCCTTGATTACGACAAAAACAGCGGCCATTTCTTCCTGCTTTATGAAAGAGGAACAAAAGACGCGGACAGCTCGCCCTACGCAAAAGGGCTTTATGTTGCCGAGTTTGATACGGAATGGCTTTTGCAAGCAATCAAGTAAAAAACCATCGCAGATTCATTGAGTCTGCGATGGTTTTTTTACTCACATGTATTTCTTTTCGTATTCATCCAAATGAATGACCCGATCGGTCAGGCGGGATTCCTCGGCCGCAAAAACGATCATATGGTTCTTGCAGGAGATGCCGATCTCGCTGACTTCCTCGGCGGAAAGCTTACCGGTCATGTAATCGTAGAGGGCATTGACGGTCCCCTGGTCGCCGCCGCCGTGGCCGGAAACGATGCTGTCACCGCCGATGGCGATCTCTGCCGTCAGCTCGCGCTTTTCGCGGGTGGCAAAATCATAAAACTCAAAGGATTTATTGCTCATATCGCAGAACAGTTCACCGTTGGTGGCCATGATATGGGTCTTTCTGCCGC
Organism: Clostridia bacterium; assembly: GCA_017396865.1. The sequence continues at coordinate 2,557 of JAFQKO010000001.1, forward strand.
CTTGGGTGAAGGCGCACATCGTCATGGTAACGGTGATATCGCCGTCGAAGACCATATTGACGGTCTGGTGGTCCACCACGTTATTATCGCACTTATAAACGCATTTGCCGTATTGGGTATTCTTCAAGCCCTCCATGACCTCCTCATCGGTGGGATCATGCTTCATGGA
>JAFQKO010000068.1 GCA_017396865.1 Clostridia bacterium
AGGCACCGACCGCAGAAAAATAGGTAAAACCTAAAGTATGTGCCAATATTAATGATTGCAAGGAGAAAGGAAGTCTACTCTTTCTTCTTGTTCATTTTATAAGGAAAAAATCCGCATAGAGATGCGGATTTTGATTGGAATTTTTCTGCTATCCGCCGAAATGACCGCTCAGCGTATCACATACGCGATCGGGATCATTTCGACGAATTCGGCACTCTTTTTTAATCAGTCTCCCAGCGTGTCAAAATAATAAATAGTTTTTTTGACACGCTGAACGGCTCGAGATTTTCTCGAGCCGTTTTTTTATTCTTCAAAGCCGACCAAAAGTCCGCCCGCTTCTGCATAGAAGCTGCAAAGACCGGCGGTTTTGGCGATCAGGATCTCGGCGTTTTCGAACCGCTCCCGCAGCAGAGCGGCCAGCCTTTCGGCTGCACCGAGATTGAGGCAATGGTGGATCCGTACCCTGCCGCCGTTATAGCCGGAACGGAGCATATTTTTGAAGATGGTTTGGATCGCCTTTTCCGCACCCCGCACCTTATCGGTGATCTCCAGCGTGCCTTTGCTGCTTGCCTTGCCGACGATGCGGATGCCCAAAAGCCCCGCCACCTTCGCCACCGTTCCGTTGACGCGGCCGTTATTGGCCAGATTTTTCAGCGATTCCAGGCAGAAGATCAAATGGGTGGATTGGCGATAGGCTTCGATGCGTTCGACAATTTCCGCGAAGGGCAGCCCCTCTCCGATCAGCGCTTGCAGCCGCTCGATGATCAAGGCGTTTTCGGGGCCGGTGGAAAGAGTATCCACCACGTATCCCTGAAATTCGGGGTGATCCCTTCGGTATTCCTCCAGCGCGATGCGGGCGGCATTGCTGCTGCCCGAGAGGCCGCCGGTAATGGTAATGCAAAAGGCGGCGTCGGCGCCCTCGAATTCCCGCATCCAATCCTCTGCATTGGGGCAGGAGGAGCCGGAGCGTCCCTTATATTTCTGCAGCTCTGCCACCATGGTCTCAACGTCCATGTACGGTACGTCTACGTACTCCTTTTCGTCGGTTACGATCTTCAGCGGCACGCTGCGATAGACTGCCGCACCTTCGCTCAAAAAGAGATCGGAGGCGGAGTCGGAGATGATTTTAAATAACATAATGGGTACCTCACTTTTCGTGTTTGGTACCCATTATATCAATGTTTTTTGCGATTGTCACCGCTCGGAGGGGATTCTTAATTTAGATTTAATCCAATAAAAACCAGCCGAAGCCGCCGTGGTCGACCAGCTCCCCATTGGTATAGCCCTCGGTCAGCAGCGGCTTTCCGTCCACGCGCAGAGGTTGATCGCCGAAGTTCATGGCGAAGCGAATTTTGCCGCCCCGCTCGATCATCAGCCTACCCTTGCGGTAGAGGATGAATTTGCAATCGCCCGCAAAGGCCGCGCGGTATTGGTTGCGCAGTGCGCCCAGCTTCCGATAGAAGGCGAGCAGGGTGCGGTCGCCGCCGTCCCAGGGGTAGGTGCCGCGGCAATAGGGATCGCCGTAGCCCTCCATCGCCACCTCGTCGCCGTAGAAGATGCAGGGGATGCCCGGCAGGGTAAACTGCAGCATCGCCGCCCGCTTCAAAAGGGCGGTGCCGCGGGTGCGGCGCTCCAAGGTGAGGTAGTTGTCCGCCTGAAAGGCGCGGGGTGGGATATAATCGGCACCCAGCCGATTTAAAATACGGGCGGTGTCGTGGGTGGAAAGGATGTTCATCAGGCAGCGCAGAGCGGGCGGGGGATAGCTTTCCATCAGCTCCATCACCGCATTGTAGAAGGAGAGGGTATCACCGCTCTTCAGCAATGCAATGATCGCCTCCAGCCAGGGGTAGTTCATCACCGTATCGCATTGCTTGCCCAAAAGGAATTTGCGCCGTGCACCGTAGCTGACCTTCTCCACGGCGTTTTCCCAAACCTCGCCGATAATCACGCTGTTGGGATCGGTGCGCTTCACCCGCTTGCGGAAGGCCTCCAGAAATGCATCGGGCAGCTCGTCGGCCACGTCCAGCCGCCAGCCGTAGGCGCCCCGCTCCATCCATTGGCGGGCAATGCCCTGCTCGCCGTTGATATACTCCATAAAGTCGGGCGCCAGCTCCTCCACGCAGGGCAGCGTTTCAAAGCCCCACCAGCTTTCGTACTTTTTGGGGAAGTCGGTGAACCGATACCAATGATAATAGGGCGATTCCTTGCTCTGATAAGCGCCCACGTCGGGGTAAAGGCCGTCCTTGTTGAAATAGCGGCTGTTGGCGCCCGTGTGGGAAAAAACGCCGTCCAGCACGATGCGGATGCCCTGCTCCTTCGCCGCCGCACAGAGGGCTTGGAACTCCTCGTTGGTGCCGAGGTAGGGATCGATCTGCTCGTAGTCGGAGGTGCTGTAGCGATGGTTTTCGGCGCTCTCAAAGATGGGGTTCAGGTAGATCAGATCCACCCCAAGCGATTTGATATAGGGCAGCTTTTCCCGAATGCCCGCCAAATTGCCGCCAAAAAAGTCGTTGCCCGCAAAATCCTTGCGATCCTGCGTAAAGAGCGGCCGCTCATTCCAGGCTTCGTGGTCGATCCGCGGCCCCCGATGGGGGCGGGGCGCAGCCGCCTCCCCCTTATAGAAACGGTCGGGGAAGATCTGATACCATACGCCGCCCGCCAGCTCTGCGGGGGTTTCAAAATCCCGCTCGTAAACCGTCAGCCGCCATTCGGGCAGCCAATCGCCGATCTTGGCGCAAACGCCGTCGGGCGTGCCGATAAAGAGCAGCGTGCCGTCCTCCTTCACCGCCTCGAAGCGGTAGTAGCAAAGCCCCGCCTTCTCCAGGCAGATGCTGCCGCGGAAGGTCTCGGTCTGCTCGGTGGGGGTCAGCTGCCCCCGCACCTCGCTGCCGTCCTCATACCGAAAGACAACACGGATGCTTTTGCAGGGCGCTTCGTCCTTCAGCCGCATCGTTAAAAAGAGCGGCTCGCCCGCCCGCAGCGCCCCGAAGGGCTTTTTATATTCAGTTTCTCTTGCGTTATAAAATACCATAGATAATATAATAAGTCATTTTAAAAATTTGTCAAGTGTTATTTGCCCTTTCTTTAGTAATTACGCTAATTCTCATCTTTTTATGCATAAACTTTTGGGCAATATAACCAAAAAATGCCGTTCATTTTTATGCTAATAGTAGATTTTTTGAAAAAACGAAAAAAGAACTACCATTTTTTAATAAAGAAGGAGTATAATTAAACTATGAAAATATATCCGCGCGTGCCGTCGAGACGATGGGGCGTGCTTTGGCGCGCAAAGGCGGAGGTAAAAACGAAAGGAGCAAAGCATGAAAGGAAAAGAAATGCTGGCAATGCTGCTGGCCGGAGGGCAAGGCAGCAGACTCTATGTTTTAACGCAGGAAATGGCGAAGCCCGCCGTTCCCTTTGGCGGGAAGTACCGTATTATTGATTTCCCGCTTTCCAACTGTACCAATTCGGGGATCGACACCGTTGGTGTGCTCACCCAATACCGTCCGCTGGAGCTGCATACATATATCGGCAACGGCCAGCCTTGGGATCTGGATCGGATGAACGGCGGCGTACATATCCTGCCGCCCTACGTTTCCGGCTCTACCGGTGAGTGGTATGCCGGTACCGCAAACGCCATCTATCAGAATATCGAATTTATGGAGCGCTATGACCCCGAGTACGTATTGATCCTTTCCGGTGACCACGTTTATAAGATGGACTACAGCAAGATGCTGGATTTCCATAAGAAGAACAATGCCGATGCCACCATCGCCACCCTGCAGGTGCCCATCGAGGAGGCCAGCCGCTTCGGTATCATCAACGCCCATGAGGACGACAGTATTTATGAATTTGAAGAGAAGCCTGCCAAGCCCAAGAGCGATCGGGCTTCCATGGGTATTTATATCTTTACTTGGGAGAAGCTGCGCAAGTACCTGATCGAGGACGAAGCCAACCCCAACAGCTCCAAGGACTTCGGCAAGGACGTGCTGCCTGCCATGCTGAACGCAGGCGAGCGGATGTTTGCCTATCCCTTTGAGGGCTATTGGAAGGACGTGGGCACCATCGAAAGCCTTTGGGAGGCCAATATGGATCTGCTCAATCCCAATATCCCCCTCAACCTTTCCGATCCCGATTGGAGAATTTATTCCCGCCACGGCATGAACAGAATGCCCCAGTATATCGGCGAGGGCGTGGAGATCGGGGAATCGATGATCACCGAAAATTGTTCCTTGGAGGGCTGCAAGCTATGGTATAGCGTGCTGTTCTCCGGCGCTACGGTGGATGCGGGCTCTACCCTCAATTCCGCTGTGGTGATGGAAAATGCCAAGATCGGCAAGAACTGTACCATTAAATATGCCATCATCGCCGATGATGCCGTCATTGAGGACGGTGCCGTGATCGGCGAGGAGCCCGAGAAGTTCGACGGCGAATGGGGCATTGCGGTCGTCGGCAGCGGCGCGGTCGTTAAGGCCGGGCAGGTTGTTCGCCCCAAAGAAATGATCAAGCCGAATACGGTGAAGGAGGCTGAATAATGATGAACGCATTAGGTATTATCTTCAGTGACCATTACAGCGAGAGCACGCAGAATAACGAGCTGACCCGCTCCAGAACCCCCTCTTCGCTGCCCTTTGCAGGCCGCTTCCGTACCATCGACTTTGCCATTTCCTGCATGGCCTATGCCGGCATCCGCGATATCGGGATCATCTGCAAGGAAAACTACGGCTCGCTCATTGACCATATCGGAAACGGCGAGGATTGGGATCTGAATCTCCGCAAGGGCGGTATCCGCCTGCTGACCCCCCTCTCCCGTCCCGAGAACCATACCATTATGACCCGTGGTCGCCTGGATGCGCTGCGCTCCATCAAGCAGCTGATCAAGGATAGCCGCACCGAATACGTTGTAATGGGCTTCGGCGGCACGCTGGCCAATATCGATCTGGATGCCATGCTGGCCTTCCATATCGAAAAGGATGCCTACATCACCGTTGCTTATAGCAATATCCCCGCCGGTAAGGGCGAGATGATCGTTTATCCCGCGGCCGACGGTAAATTGGAAAAGGTGGGCTATCAGCAGAACGAAAGCGGCGTTGCCGACTATGCGCTGGGCACGATCATTATGGGCCGCGCCGATCTGCTGGAGTTCCTGGACGAGGCCGACAACAACGACTATACCAACCTGCACCGTGAGCTGATCCAGCGCCAGCTGGGCTGTAAGGCAATTTACGGCTATCACCATGAGGGCTATGCCCGCGTGATCCGCACGGTGGAGGAATACTATGCTGTCAGCATGGATATGCTCACTCCCGCATTGAAGAACGAGCTGTTCTGCGCCGAGCGCCCCATCCTCACCAAGGTGAAGGATATGGTGCCCACCCTCTATGGCTTCAATGCCGTTGCATCCAACAGCCTGATTGCCGATGGCTGTGTGATCAACGGTACCGTTAAGAATTCCATCCTGTTCCGCGGTGTTACCGTGGAGGAGGGTGCTGTGGTGGAGGATTCCATCATCATGCAAAACGGCGTGATCGGCAAGGATGCCGTGGTCTGCCGTACCATCACCGATAAGAACGTTACCGTCAGCGAGGGTGCTAAAGTGCAGGGCGCTGCCGCCCTTCCCTTTGTGATCGGCAAGGGTAAAACCGTCTGAGAAAGGACAGAAAAAGCCTATGAAGATTTTATACGCAGCCAGCGAAGCCGCTCCCTTTATTAAGGTCGGCGGCCTCGGCGACGTGGCGGGTGCGCTCCCGAAGTCACTCTGCCGCGCAGGCGACGACGTGCGGGTCATCCTCCCGCTTTACAGCGCTATTCCCGATCATCTGCGGGAGCGTTGCGCCTATAAGACCCATTTCTATTTCTACCATGCGGGCCGTGATCAGTATTGCGGTCTGTTTCAGGCAGAGATCGACGGTGTCATCTATTATTTGATCGATAATGAATATTTCTTCCGCCGCCCCGAGATCTACGGTGCGGGGGACGATGCGGTTCGCTTCAGCTTTTTCGCCAGAGCGATTTTGGAATGCCTGCCGGTGATCGAGTTCATCCCTGACGTGCTCCATTGCAACGATTGGCATACCGCCTTGGCGCCCGTTCTGCTGGATGCACAGTATCGCGGTCGCCCCGGCTATGAGAATGTCCGCACCGTTTATACCATTCATAACATCGAATTTCAGGGTAAATATGATCCCTTCCTGCTGGGCAGCGTCTTCGGCTTGGGCATGGAATCCCACGACCTGCTGTACTATGATAACTGCGTCAACCTGATGAAGGGTGCCATCGAGTGCTCCGATCGGGTCACCACCGTTTCCAAGCGGTACGCCGAGGAGATCATGAACCCGCCCAAATCCTGCGGGCTGGAATATATCCTGCAGGCCCGCGCCTATAAGGTCAGCGGCATCGTCAACGGCATCGATACCGAGCTGTTCGATCCCGCCACCGATCCGCGCATTAAGGTCAATTATACCGCCGATACGCTGGAAAAGAAGGTCGGTAATAAGAATGCTCTGCAGGAGGAGCTGGGGCTGGAGTGCACCGACGAAAAGCCCCTCTTCGGTATGGTTACCCGTTTGACCCACCAAAAGGGGCTCGACGTTCTGGTGGCCAAGCTGGATTGGCTGGCGGAGCAAAACGTGCAGGTGGTTATCCTCGGTACGGGCGATCCCTATTATGAGGGCTATCTGCAGGCGGCCGCAGCACGGCATCCCGAAAACGTGCGGCTGATCCTCGCCTTCGACGGTAACCTCGCTCAGCGCATCTATGCAGGCTGCGATTTCTTCCTGATGCCCAGTAAGTTTGAGCCCTGCGGCTTGGCGCAGCTGATCGCCATGCGCTATGGCACGCTGCCCATCGTCCATACCACGGGTGGCTTGGCCGATACCGTGATCCCCTATAACCACGTGGATAAAACCGGCAGAGGCATCACCTTCCAAACCCTCCATCCCGAGGATTTTGCCAACGCCCTTTGGCGGAGCATCGAGCTGTTCCACGATAAAGAGAATTTTGTTCAGGCGCAGAAAAATGCGATGGCCGGCGATTATAGCTGGACTCCCATCGTTGCCGCCTATCAGGAGCTTTATCGCTCCCTATAAAAAAATGAGGTCGCAAGACCTCATTTTTTTATAGGGAGCGCCTCGCAATCCTTGCGGGGCATATCGCTTGCCGTGGAACAGAGTTCCGCGGCAAATATCGCATCTGAAGGATATCTCGCTGCGCGCAGAGGGCGCGCAATATCGCAAAAGCGCATCGAATTATCGATGCGCTTTTATTTTTCCGGATAAGGTTTTTTAATCTTCGTTAAACCGACAATATAGTCCAAAGAAGTGTTGTAATACTTTGCCAAGGCAATCAGAACGTCAAGGGGAACCTGCCGTTGTCCGTTTTCATATTGTGAATAGGTATTTTGCTTAATATGCAAGTATTCTGCAAGCGTTTTTTGCGTAATATCAGAATCTTCGCGAAGTTCTTTTAGTCTCATGGCTGCCTCCGTTTCACAATTTTGATTATATCAAAACAAAAATGTGATTTGATTGAAAACAAATAGGTTTACACGTTTTACGTTGGCCATCAAGGAAATTTCGATCGGATGGTGCGGAAGGTTTTAGGGGAATTGCGGAGAAAAAGGGATTGCAGGTCGTGGAATTGTTTGGAAAGGATGAAGAATGAGCCGCGCTCCGCTCCCTCAAGGGGAAGGCTTTGTCGGGGGCTTATTTTAATCTAAGCCCAAAAAGAAATCATCGTAGGTGCAATGATAGATTTTTTTCAGCTGAACCAATACGCTGGCACGTATATTCAATTCTCCCGCCTCATATTTGGCATAGGTAGTTCTGCCTATATCGCAGCCACGGCGTTGGAGCTCTGCACACAGCTTTTCCTGAGAAAGGCCTGCCGCATCCCGCAACCGCCGCAGATTATCGCCCATATTCAAATCACGTCTTATTTTTTGCTCCATACAATTACCTCAAAAAAAATATTGACCAATATCGGTTGCAACAATTCTTATTGTATGTTATACTGAAAGAAAAAGTTGTCCGTGATACTGGTCAAATTTGGAGGTGTGAAAATGAGTGCTTGTATGTTTATTCGTATGTTAGGAAACCGTGGGGCGGGGCGGCGAAGTTTAAGGGAATTGCGGAGAAAAAGGGATTGCAGGTCGTGGAATTGTTTGGAAAGGATAAAGAATGAGCCGCGCTCCGCGCGGCGCCAAAGAGGCTTTTGAATATCGCAAAAGCGCATCGAATTATCGATGCGCTTTTACATTTACCAATCATCTGAAATCAAACAATGCTTTCGGCTCGATTTCCAAAACCTCCGACATCTTAAAGATAACATCCAAAGACATTCCGACATTACCTAATTCGATCGCACTGATATGACTGCGGTCAATATCCACTAACTCAGCAAGTTGAAGCTGAGTTAATCGTTTCCTTTTTCTGTAATAGACCACGTTCAATCCGATTTTTTCATATAAGTTTTTGTATTCCGCTTTCATAATATCACCCATTTATATTTTAATGTTTGCAACACGCCAAGTCGACCTTGTGACAACAACGCAACGCTATTGACACAAGTCAAATGAGGTGATACAATAAGTTTATTCCAATGAATTTAAAATATGTGGCGGTGATAACCATGTCAGTTTGTACTTTCTTTGGTCACAAAGATACGCCAAATAAAATAGAGCCGCTCCTGCGAGCGGCTCTGATTGATTTGATTGAAAAGCAGCGGGTATCTTTATTTTACGTAGGAAATCAAGGAAGCTTTGATCGGATGGTGCGTAAGGTTTTGAGGGAATTGAAAGCGCTGTATCCGCAGATTGATTATGCAGTCGTGTTGGCGTATCTTCCGGAAAAGCCCAACCCGCAGGAGGATTATTCCGATACTATCTATCCATTGGAGGGTGTACCGCCGAAATTTGCCATCGACCGCCGCAACCATTGGATGATCGATCATTCGGATTTTGTTGTTTCGTATGTTTGGAAACCGTGGGGCGGGGCAGCGAAGTTTAAGGGAATTGCGGAGAAAAAGGGATTGCAGGTCTTAAATCTTGCAATGTAGGGTGCGGCCTCCCGGACGCACCGCATAGATATAAGTTGAGCCGCGCTCTGCGCGGCGCCAAAGAGGCACTTACGGGAGGCTGCGGAGAAGTGCAGCCTTGCGGCTCAGGGGATACTCTGCGCTCTCGGTCTTCGGCGGCCGCTCCGAGCGGCAATCGCCGAAGCCGTCGTGCTCGAGACACGGCAGTCCCCGCCGCCTATCGCGGCGGCGGGGCTGCCTCAACGAACGTTTTCCGACCTTGCGGAAAACGTTCGATCCCCGTGGATCACCAAAAGGAAAAACGGCATCCCATCGGGTGCCGTTTTTCCTTTTGGTGATCCATCGGGGATTCGAACCCCGGACAACCTGATTAAAAGTCAGGTGCTCTACCGACTGAGCTAATGGATCATTTTATAGCGCTTATATATTATACAGGGTGCGGGTATATTTGTCAAGAAAAAAATTATTGAAAAAAATAAAGGTATTTTGTCCGAAAAGGAGTATTACAATAATAGGAGGCGAAACGTTATGGATTTTCGAACCGTTCAGGAACAATTCGAAGCGCAGTCATTATCGGAATTTGCGTGTCTGGCGGCGAACAGCCGCGGGCGGGAGCAGCCGATTGAGCCCTGCCCTTTACGCACCTGTTTTTCCAGAGATCGCGACCGTGTGATCCATTCCAAGGCCTTTCGCCGCTTAAAGCACAAAACGCAGGTATTTTTAAGTCCGTCGGGCGATCATTACCGCACGCGGCTGACCCACACCTTAGAGGTTTCTCAGATCTCCCGCACCATCGCCCGATGCTTGCGGCTCAATGAGGATCTCACCGAGGCGATTGCCCTCGGCCACGATTTGGGCCACACCCCCTTCGGTCACGCAGGGGAGCGGGCGCTGAACGCCGTTTCTTCCATCTCCTTCAGCCACAACGAGCAGAGCGCACGGGTGGCGCGGGTTTTGGAACGGTTGAACCTCACCTATGAGGTTTTGGACGGCATCGCCTGCCACACCGGCGAGAAGCTCGCCGATACCTACGAAGGGCAGGTGGTTCGCTTAGCCGACCGC
>JAFQKO010000069.1 GCA_017396865.1 Clostridia bacterium
ATCCGTTTTTTATGGTTGCGGAGGGAGGACTTGAACCTCCGGCCTTCGGGTTATGAGCCCGACGAGCTACCAACTGCTCCACCCCGCGATATCTATTGTGCCTATATAGTATAGCAAGGAAGGACTGATTTGTCAACCCCTTTTTTGAATAAAAATAAAATAAGAAAGAATTGCTTAAAAGCGATTGCTTTTTTAAATCAGGATGATATAATGAAGGCATAAATATTATATGCTTATATAAGGGGGAGTATGCCGATGGAATTGAAAAATTTTAACGGTTTGAATTATTGGGTCTACACGCCCGAAAAGGCGGGGGAGGGCAAGCCCCTCGTTGTCTTTTTGCATGGCTCAGGTGAGCGCGGCGGTGATCCCGAGAAGGTATTTAAGATCTCCCTGCCCAAGTGGCTGCGGGATGGGCGCTGGGCGCCCGATGCCTACGTCATGGTCCCCCAATGTCCGGAGGGCTTTGATTGGAATTCGCAGGTTGAGCGGCTGAAATCGGTGATCGACCATGAGACGGAATTCCTGAAGAGCGATAAAGGGCGCATCAGCATTACCGGCCTTTCGATGGGTGGTTTTGGCACCTGGTCGATGGGAATTCACTACCCCAACTTTTTCAGCGCCATGGCGCCGATCTGCGGCGGCGGGCTTTCCTGGCGGTGCGGCAACCTGAAGGAGATGCCCCTCTGGGCCTTCCACGGCGAGCTGGATCCCACCGTTCCTCTGCGCAACTCGGTGGAAATGGTGGATGCGGTCAACAAGGCGGGCGGCAAGGCTCGGCTGACCATCATGCACACCCAAGCCCACGGTTGCTGGGATGAAGCCTATGGCGATTCCAACGTTTTGGATTGGCTGATCGCGCAGGAACGAACGGACTTTAAGGAGCCGGAAAACAAACAATGAAACTAACTAAAATCGGCACAAAGGAAATGTGCCAAGGGCCGCTGTTGCGGTCGCTGATCGCCTATACGGTACCGATCATCCTGACCGGTGTTTTGCAGCTTTTGTTTAACGCAGCCGACCTGATCGTGGTCGGGCGCTTTGCCGACAGCAATTCGGTGGGCGCGGTCGGTGCAACCGGCTCGCTGACCAACCTGATCGTGAACCTTTTTATGGGTCTTTCGGTCGGCGCGGGCGTTGTGGTGGCGCAGGGCATGGGGGCGCGAGATAATCGCAAGGTACACCAAACGGTTCACACTGCCATTCCGTTGGCGCTCATCAGCGGTGCAGCTTTGACGGTGATCGGCATTATCTTTTCGAACCCCCTTTTGATACTGATGGATACACCGCCGGAGATCCTCTCGTTGGCGGCGGTCTATATGCGCATTTATTTCGGGGGCATGATCTTCAATCTGTTGCTGAACTTTGCCGCCTCCATTTTGCGGGCGGCGGGCGATTCCATGACCCCGATGATCGCGTTGGTTACGGCGGGCGTGGTCAACGTTCTGTTAAATCTGTTCTTTGTTATCGTCTTGCATATGGACGTTGCGGGTGTTGCGCTGGCAACGGCGATTTCCCAGGCTGTGGCATCCGCCATGATGATCATTGCGCTGATGCGCCGCAAGGACGCCTGCCGCTTTGATTGGCGCAAGATGGGCATCCACCGTATTCCGCTGAAGCGGATTTTGGCGATTGGCTTGCCCACGGGCATCCAGAGCAGTATGTTTTCCATCTCCAACGTGCTGATCCAATCCTCCATCAACAGCTTTGGTCCCCAAGCGGTGGCGGGCAATGCAGCCGCCTCCAATCTGGAGGGCTTCGTGTATACCACCATGCATTCGGTCAATCAGGCGGTGCTGAACTTCTCGGGTCAGAATGCGGGCGCAGGCAATTATTCGCGTATCCGCAAGGTCTATTGGAACGGCTGCCTGATGACGGTGATCGGCGGCGGTGTTTTGGGTGTTCTGCTCTATCTGCTTGGCGAGCCGCTGCTTTCGATCTATATCTCCGATTCTCCCGATTCCATCGCCTTTGGCTTGACCCGTTTGCAATATGTCGGGTTGCCCTATTTCCTGTGCGGCCTGATGGAGGTTGCGCAGGGTGCGGTGCGCGGAATGGGCATCTCCTTCTCGCCGATGATCATTTCGCTGATCGGTGTTTGCGGACTGCGGGTCGTTTGGATCTATACGGTCTTTGAGGCATATCGCTCCCTCGATACTCTCTTTGCTTCGTACATGGTTTCCTGGCTGCTGGTTACGGTGGCCGTCTCGGTGATCTTCTTTGTCGCCGTGCGAAAACGGGAGCGACTACATAAAATTTCATAAAAAATACGGACAGTTTTCAAACTGTCCGTATTTTTTATTTTGTTCCGGTAGAACCGAAGCCGCCGCTGCTGCGGTCGGTTTCCGAGAGCTCTTCGGTTTCAATAAACTCCGCCTGCGGGCAGGGGAGCAATACGAATTGGGCGATGCGTTCGCCCTTTTCGATTTTTTGGGGCTCTTGGCTTTGGTTATAAAGGGCAACCATCAGCTCACCCCGATAGTCGGAATCGATGACGCCGACCTTATTGGCGGGTGCCAACCCCCGCTTGGAGGCCAGCCCGCTGCGGGCAAAGATAAAGCCGCCGTAGCCTTGGGGGATAGCCATTGCCAGCCCCGTATGGAGCAGCTTGGTCTCGCCGGGCAGTAGGGTTGCTTCCTCTAAGGTGCAAAGGTCTGCGCCTGCCGCATCGGCAGAGGCATAGCGGGGCAGGATCGCTTCGGGATTCAGTTTAACGATTTCAATTTTCATGCCGTTTCATCCTTATAAATAGTTTTCACAGTAGTCGATGATGCCGTTGGCGATCGCCTGCGCCATCGGATCGATGTTGGCGATGATCCAAAGGGCTTTTTCCTTGATGTCGTGGAATTCCACCTCGATGTATGCCATCGGCATGGTGGGGGTTTTGATCTCTTCAAAGGGCTTACCGTTAGGCATCAGCGAGAGGTAGTCTTCCTTCAGGTTGTTTTTGTTCAGCGGCGTGTTGGTCAGCACCGAGAGGTAATCAAAGATGGATTTGGAAAGCTCATAGGAGCCTTCAATGGCGCCGTTGTAGAACATTCTTGTGCCGACGCCGCCACCCGCATTGGAGTGGATCGGAATGTAGAGGTCAGCCCCCATTTCGTTGCCCTCCACCGTACGCTCATAGATCGTTTTGTTGCGATCGGCGATGTGAACGGTATAGCCTTGTGCTTCCAAAAGGGGCTTGAGCGCTTCGGCGATGCGATACATCTGATCCCCTTCATTGGTACCGCCCGCCGCATAGGAATTGGCAAATTGACGGGAGGGGGAGAGATAGATCAGGGTACCCTTTGCGGGCGGCGTCCATTGGTAGCCGTCCAAAAAGAGGCGGTAGAAGATGGCGGAGGTTTCGGCGCGGGTAATGGGGGAGAGCGGGGCGATGGTACCGTCCGGATTGCCGGTGATCAGGTCGCCCAGCGCCAGTGCCATGGCGGCCTTGGCATAGTCGGAAACCTTATTGAAGTCGGTGGCCCGAACGCCGCTGGCGGCAACGGTTTTGGCTACGTTGACCTCGGCCAGCTCCTGCTCGGTGTAGCGGATGCGCATCAGCATCAGCACCGCATCCTGGCGGGTGATGGGGGTGGAGGGCGCAAAGGCTCCGTCGCCTACGCCCTTGATAACCCCGGCCTTGCGGCAGGCCTCGATTGCGGTGAGGCCCCAAAATTCAGCGGGAACGTCGGTGAAGGGCTCCGAATGAATGCGGTCGGTCATCACGGTGGGGTCGCTCTGCCATGCCCGATGGATCAGCGTTGCCATCTCGGCACGGGTGATGGGGGCGTTTGGGTTCAGCTTATGGTTCTCGTCCCCTCGGAAAAAGCCCGCTTTCATGGTGGAGGCAAAGCTTTTATACGCCCAATGCTCGCGGGTGATATCCCGCATGGCGGTGATGGGCTCCTCGGCACTTAGAACAACCACGTGGAAATACTCTTTGCATGCGCCCATGGTAACGGTAACGGTTTTAACCCCCGGCTCGGAGGTATCCAGCCCGCTGCAATTCAGGGCGGAAAGCTCGAAGGTGATTTCGGTTTGCGCAGTATAAATGCCGCGCCCGCCGCTGTAGTCCGCCTTCTCGCCAACGGTGTAGACAGTCTTGGTGGGCGGTGTAATCTCCAGCGAATAGGTAATGTCCGCCGCCGCCGAGAAGGGCAGCGTAAGCAGCAAAATTAAAATTAAAAGGATGGCAGTAATTTTTTTCATGGTTTCGCTTCTTTCTTGTAAATTTACATTTTGATGGGCAAGGCGGCGGGCAAAACGGAGAATTCGCAGCGATCCACGTTGGAGATCTCGCCGTCGACGTTCACCCGCAGGCTTTTGGTGGGATCGGCGGGCCGCAACGTAACCGTATTCACCTGTTGATGCACCACCGTGTGCTTGAATTTGAGGATTTTTCCGCGCAGCAGCCCGGGGATGTAGCTGCACATCCGCGGCCGTGAGCAGGCACGCATCGCCAGCAGCTGCAGCTTTCCGTCGGCGGGATCGGCCTCGGGACTGATGGGAATGCCGCCGCCGATGAACTTCCCGTTGGCAACCGATACCACCAGGCAGTCCTCATTGAAGATCTCTTCGCCGTCGGCCTCGATGACCATTGGGGCGGAGTGATATTTAAAGATGGTGCAGAGCACGCCCCAAAGGTAAGGGAGCAGGCCGCGTACCCGTTTTTTGGCCTTTTCCGCATAGTCCAGCACCATAACGTCGAAGCCCGCACCGCATTCGTTCACAAAAAGATCGCCGTTGAACTTGCCAACGTCGATACGGCGAACGGGGGCGTTCATGATGTGCTCCAGCGCGGCGATGGGCTCTGCGGGAACCTTGAGGGATTTGAGGAAATCATTGCCTGTTCCTGCAGGGATGGAGGCAACCGGCATCTCACCGCCGACCGTACCCTGAACAATCTCCAAGAAGGTGCCGTCGCCGCCGATGGAAATCAGCAGATCCTGTTCCTCGGCGTTATAGGCAGAGGAGATCTCGCGGGCGATCTCTTTGGCATCGCCCGGTGCGGAGGTGACCCGCACGCAGAAGGGAAGGTTATGCTCCTTCAACCAATTCGATACAGAAATTACGACCTTTTTCGACCGACCGTTCCCGGCGGCGGGATTCACCAAAAGTGTAATCATTTGCACATTTCCTCCAAAATCCCCTATTTTTCTACATTAAAGTATACCAAAAGCGAGGGGTAAATGCAAGAGGGAAATGTGTTCGCCGGTGTTCGCCTCAAAATCCGTATAATGGGTGTCGGGAGGTGAAAAAAGGCATGAATTTCACGGAAGAATTGACCAAAGCGATCGGCTTGGCGGCGCGGATGACCCGCCCCGAGCTGGAAGAAGCTGCAGAAAACAGCGAGCATCGCACCATCGCAGAGCTGACCGCCCTTTCTCTGGCGAGAAGAGCGGCGGAGGGCGGCATGGATGCCATCAAGCTGATTCGGGAGCTTGCGAAGGGTACGGAGCAAACAGAAGCTGTGCCGCGGGTGGAGGTCAGCGTGATCCCGCCGACCAACGAGGATGGCTGATCTTTCTTTAAAGGTTACGCCGCTGCAGTATCGTTTTATGACGGCAGGAGAGGATGAGATCCTCTTCGGCGGTGCGGCAGGCGGCGGCAAGAGCTTCGGTCAGCTTGCCGATGCGTTGGTGTATGCACTGAAATATCCGGGCTCCCGCCAGCTTTTGCTGCGGCGTACCCTGCCTGAGCTGGAAAACTCGCTGGTTCGCTCGGCGCTGGCTCTTTTTCCGTCGCGGCTGTATCACTATATTTCTTCCCGCCATACGGGGGTGTTCCTCAACGGCTCGATTTTGGATTTCGGCTACTGCGACAGCGAGCGGGACGTTTACCGCTATCAATCGATGGAATACGACGTCATCCGCTTCGACGAGCTGACCCATTTCACCGAATCGATGTACCTTTATCTGATGTCCCGCCTGCGCGGGGCTACCCCCTTTCCGCGGCAGATGAAAAGTACAACCAACCCCGGAGGAGTCGGTCACGATTGGGTTAAGCGCCGCTTCATCGATCCCGCACCGCCCGATACTCCCATTGAGGATGCGTTCGGTTCCCGTCGATTTATCCCTGCTATGGTGCAGGATAATCGGTTTCTGATGGAGAACGATCCGCAGTATATCAAGCGCTTGCAGCGCCTGCCTGAGCAGGAGCGCAGGGCACTGCTGGAGGGTGATTGGGATCTTTGTGCAGGGCGGTTCTTCTCCGCTTGGAGCCGTTCTGACCACGTGTGCGAGCCCTTTGCGATCCCCGCCCATTGGCGGCGATATTTTGCCATGGACTACGGCTTGGATATGCTGGCAGGTCTCTTTATTGCAGAGGATGAGCAGGGCTTTTTCTACGTTACGCAGGAGGTGTATGAATCGGGGCTGATCGTTTCCCGTGCGGCAGAAAGGATCCGATCGGCCGCAGATCTGCGCTGCCCTTGCTATGCTCCGCCCGATCTTTGGAGCAGGCAAAAGGACAGCGGACGCGCCATCGCCGATCTCTTTCGGGAAAACGGTCTGCCGCTCACACGCGTCAGCCCCGCCCGAACGGCGGGCTGGGCGATCCTGCAGGAATGGCTGTTGCCTCGCCCTGATCGGGACGGCACGCTGCGGCCGCGGCTGCGGGTGTTCTCCACCTGCCGAAATCTGATCCGCTGCCTGCCGATGCTGGAATGGGACCCCGCCAATCCGGGCGATTGCCGAACCGAACCCCATGAACTGACCCACGCACCCGATGCGCTGCGCTATTTTGCGATGGGTCATCCGGGCAATGCGCGGCGCAAACCTCATAATGCGCCCAATCCCTTGGGCGGAAACAGAAAGGAATTGATACTATGACACTTTGGATTACACTCTCGATCCTCTGGACGGTGCTGACCGCCGCCGCTTATCGGTTGGGAATGGCCGATGGACTGTCCGCTGCCCGGCGCGGTCGGCTGGCGGGCGGAAAAGAGCCGAAGTCCGAGGCGCTTTTGAACCGAATTGAGGCCTACGACGGCAGAAAGGAGTCCTATGCAAAACACAAGTGAACAGATTTGGCGGGAATATCAGGAGGGCAGCGCCCTGCTGACCCGAAGCGGATTTTATGATCGCAGCGAGGAGTGCCGCAGCTTTTATGAGGGCGATCAATGGCGGTACCTGCCCACCGACGGAGAGCGGCTGCCGATCTATAACGTCATCGAGCCGATCGTCAAATATAAAACGGCGGTGGTGGCGCAGAACAGTCTGACGGTCAACTACAGCTTTGATACCGCCGACCATCCCGAGCTTTCCACCCTTGCAGGGCAGGCGGCAGAACTGCTCAATCGCAACGCTCGCTTGCTTTGGGAACAAAACCAGATGGATCAGAAATGCTGGGAGGCGGTGGAGGATGGCTGCGTCAACGGCGCCGCATATCTCTACTTCTACGTGCAGGGCGGCAAGATCAAGGGTGAACTGCTGGACGGCACCAACCTGATCTTCGGGGATGAACAGCTGCAGGAGACGGAGGACCAGCCCTATATCTTGGTGGTGCGCCGCCGCTCGGTGCGGCAGGTGCAGGCCGAGGCACGTGCCAACGGCCTTTCCGAGGAGGAGATCGCCAAAATCCTGCCCGATCGCGAGCTGCTGACAGCCCACGACGGGCTGCAGGAGAGCAACCTGGAGGAGGCACGCAAGTGTATCTCCATCCTGAAGTTCTATAAAAAGAACGGTAACGTATGCTTCGTGCAGTCCACCCGCGATTGTCTCTACCATCCCGAAACGGTGCTGGAGGGGGTTCATCGCTATCCTATCGCACCCTTCCTTTGGGCGCGCCGAAAGGGCTCCTGCCGCGGCAGAGGTGCGGTGGAGGGGCTGATCGCCAATCAGATCGCCATCAATAAGAATCTGGTGCGGATGGATATCGCCATCAAACGATTTGCGTTCCCCAAGCTGGTGTATAATGCGCCCCGCATTCAGAACGTGGAGGATATCGAAAAGATCGGCGCTTCCATTGCGGTGGATGATCCCAACGTGCGGATCGGGGAGCTGATCTCCTACGTTCAGCCTGCAGGCATCAATACGATGGCCTATAACTTTATGAACAGCATGATCTCCACTACCCGTGAGCTGTGCGGTGCGGGCGACGTGGCCACCGGCCAGATCAATCCCGAGCGTGCCAGCGGCGCGGCGATCGTTGCGGTGCGGGAGGCGGCAAATATGAATTTGAATTTTGCCGTATCCCAGCTCGCCCGTTTTGTGGAGGACGTGGCGCTGATCTGGTACGACCTGATTCGCGCTTACCATCCCGTTTCCTTAACGGTGGAGGGGCAAACCCTGCCCGGTAAGCTGCTGCAGCTTTTGCAGCCGCGGGTACGGATCGATCTTTCGCCCTCCAATCCCTTCTCGAAATATGCCCAGGAGCAGAGCCTGCAAAATCTGCTCAATGCAGGGCTGATCACCTTTGCGGAGTATGTGGAGGCGCTGGATGACGATGCCAATGCGCCCAAGGAAAAGCTTCGCACCATCTTGTCGAACCGCGCTGCGTTGGCGCAGCAGGCCGAATAAACATCGCAGGCGAAGAGCGCAAAAATCGCAATTTTTCGCACCGAAAGCGTAAACATGGAGAAAGGTTCATATATGAACGCAACAACCCAAACGGCGGTGGAAACCGCCCCTGTGCAGGAAACTGCACCGCAGCCCGTCGAGCATGGCGAGCAGCAGGAAGGCGGGGCAATGCCCCCCGAGGAACGAAGCAAGCAGGCGGCGCGCAGGCGTGCGTTGGAGCAGCGTGCCGAGGCTTTGCGTGCCAACGAGCGCGAAGCCAAGCTGCGGCAGGAGGTGCTGGAGCACCCTCTGGTAAAGGAAGCCATGACCTTGCTGGAGAAAACCCGTTTCCAAAAGGATCTGGATCGCGTGCGAGAGGCCTACCCGAGCCTGACCGCAAAAAGCCCCAAGGAAGTGGGGGAGATCTATTGCCGATTGATGGCAAGCGGAGCAGTCGATCCGGTCGTTGCCTATGAGGCGCAGGCCGCGGCCGACCGCAGGCGAAATCCGATCCCCGAAAACATGGTCAGCGCAAAATCGGCAGGAGGAGCCGCGCAATATTATTCCTCCCAAGAGCTGGACCGCCTGACGGAGAAGGATCTTAAGGATCCGAACGTCTTTCGTAAGGCGATGGCCTCTCTGTCTAAATTAAGGAGTTAAACTATGTCTTATTCGAATTTCAAACCGATCATCTGGAGCCGTTTTATTCAAACGGAGCTGGAAAAGAAATGTAAGCTGGTTGAGGATTGCAACCGCCAGTTTGAGGGCGAAGCACGCCTTGGCAGCCGCGTGAAGATCTTGGGCGCCGTTGCTCCCGAAATCTTCGATTATGATGCCTCCGCGGGGATGGATACCCCCCAGACCCTTGAGGGGGTCAGCGTCCATCTGGACGTGGATCAGGCGAAGGCCTTCAATTTCATGGTGGATGATCTCGATCGCCTGCAGGCAAGCCCTGAGCTGATGCCTGTGATGATGGAGGAGGCGGGCCGCAAGATGGCCGCCGCCCGCGATCGCTTCGTTGCTTCTCTGGCCAAGAACAGCGTGAATATGCTGGATTCCAAGAAAGTAACCACCCCCGCCGAGGCTAAGGCTTTGGTGGATGAGGCGCTGCTGAAGCTGCGTGAGAACGACGTGGACGTTGCCGATAACGTTTCCATTGCCGTATCGCCCTTCTTCTATCAGCTCTTCCGCGATGCCCTCACCGAGATCAAGACCAACAACGATGAGCTGATCGCCCGCGGTGTGGTCGGGATGTACGATTGCGCCAAGGTCGTACTTTCCAATAATCTCTACAACGACGGTACCGACGACTACCTGATGGTACGTACCAATAAGGCGATCGCCTTCGCCAGCGCCATCGATGAAACCGAGGCCTATCGTCCCGAAAAGTATTTTTCTGATGCGATCAAGGGCCTGAACGTTTACGGCGGTCGTGTGGTGCGCCCCAAGGAACTCGTTGTTATCAAGGCACATAAATAAGAAACAGGAGGATTTGAACTATGGCAACTGTAATTAATGTAAAAAAGCCCAAGTATAATGAGGTAATCGCTTCACCTGAGCTGATCGCCGTAAACGGCGAAGGTGTCATCCCTTATGGCGGAGGCAGAACCGGCCTTTTTCTGATTTTGTATTCCACCAACGGCGGCACCGTCACGATTAAGGGTGGCGGCGGTGTATTCGGCGGCGGAGAAAAAACCATTTCGCTTGAAGCGGGTGAGAATAAGCATCTCTTGCTGGAGGCAGGCTGCTTTGTGCAAACCGATGGCGAGCATAAGGGTTGCGTTCTGGTCACCGCATCCAATTGCATGCTCGGCGTTATCGAGCTGGACTGATTAAAGCAGAACGGAGGATGAGAGCATGACCATTCAAGCAATACTGAACCGTGCCGTGTCCCTTTTGGGCTACAGCACGGGGGCGCCGAGCCTGCTCCCCGAGCGCGGTCGCCTGCTGGCGGCGCTGGATAGCGCCGTAGGGGAGATCGCAAGATGCTTTCCCCTGCAGGCACGGTGTAAAATTACCTTGACCGAAGGCGCCGCTGCCCTCCCTCCGCAGGTGCTTACCCCGCGCGCCCTCTTTCGAAGCGGCAAGCGCGTTCCGCTGATTTTGGAGGAGGGCAAGCTGCGGGGCGAGGATGGCGACTATACGCTGGTCTATTATCGGGTACCGCCCAACGTGATGAAGCTGGAGGAAACGGCGCTGCTTCCGTATCCCGAGGACGTTCTGCGGGCACTGCCGTTTTACTGCGCCGCGCTCTATGTGATGTGTGAAGACTTTTCCCTTTACACCCGATTAATGGAGCAGTACAACACGAAGCTGTCTGCTGCGCTGGGCTATCGCCCCGCGGCGGCAGTAGAGGCAGGTGGCAGCCTATGAGTTATCCGATCCATGGGCTGATCCGCGGCGTTTCCTCCCGCTCGGTGCGTACCGAGACCGGCTTCTGGGGCTTCGATCCGTTGCGTAATGCAGCGGATCGATCCCCCGATCGGGCGAGCGATACCCTTAACCTTATCTGGAAGGGCAGCGTTCTTGCCCGCCGCCCCGGCTATCGCGCCGTTTGCACCTTGAAGGATCCGATCTACGGCATCTTTTTTTATAAAGAGGAGCTGTTGGTGCATGCGGGCGGCTGTATGTACCGTATCGCATCGGAGGGAGCGGAGCCCCAAATGCTGGCGTGGGGCTTGGCACGCAACCCGTCCCGCGGGGTGATCCGCACCCAACGGATCACCCGCCGCTGGCTGACCGAGGCGCAGTGCGGCGGCTGGCACCGTGAAACAACGGTGCAAACGGTTTTGTTTTTCAGCGACGGCAAGGACTATTGGTTTTACGACGGCACGGATTTCCGTACGGTCGCCGATGCCTATTGGAACGTTCATTTAGACGATGAAATGGACGGTACCGAGCTGGTTCCCGAGTTTTTTGCCAGCGTTCCGTTCACGGCGGTGGCCAAGCTGCCGGGCGAGCAGGGCGGCGACGTTGATCCGCGCGGCAGTAACCGCCTCAGCCAATTTTGCTGCGAGAGCTTTTACGTGGATGAGGGCGGCAGTATGGAATTTGTTTTGAATTCCACGCGGACGAAAACCAACGTTGGGATTCCGCCCGAGGTCCAGATCCGCGATACGCAGGGTGAATGGTACACCTTCGGGTGCTTGGACCACGCAAGCTTTTTGAACGATGAAACGGCAACCGTTCGCTTTGAGCATGCCTTTGCGGCGGGCACCTCCTTTGCGGCCGACGGTGCAAATCGCATCATCGATTGGGATTGCGAGGGCAGCCGCACCATGGCCGCCGACGGCAGCGATAATCTGCGGATTACCTATGCGCTGTATAAGAATTATCCCGAAGGTCTGACAGGTTCAACTGCCATGGGCGTTTTTGGCGCCGACGGTGCGGATAACGTGCTGTTTCTGGGCGGCAGCAGCCTTGCTCCGGGAACGGATGCCTTCAGCGCCGCGGGGGATTTTACCCTCTTTTACGATACTTCGACTGAGGTGCTGGGAAGCAACACCACACCGATTACAGGCTATTGCCGCCTGAGCGACGGGCGTATGGCGGTGCTGAAAAACGATCCGTTGGGCGCAAACGTTTATTTCCGCCGTCATGCTACGGTGGAGCTGGGCAATACCCGCAGCGGCGCTGCCTATCAGGTGGATCTCTTTCCTTCGGCCTGCGGCGCGGCGGTGGAGGGCTGTATCTCGTCGCAAACCGTCGGTGCGGTGGGGAATGAGCCGATCTTCTTAACCCAATCGGGGCTGTATGCCGTCAAAAGCGTTTCCGATACGTTGGTCAATCTGAATCAGACCGTTCGCCGCAGCGGTGCGGTGGATGCGTATCTGGAGCAGGTTGCGCGGGAAACCTTGCTCAGCGTATGCTGGAAGGGCTATTATCTGCTTTGCTTTGGGCAAGAGGCGCTGATTACGGACGGTAAGCGCGACAGCGCGGGAAATCTTCGTTTTCTCCGCTGGCAATTCTCACATCCCATCACCGCCCTCAGCCGCGATGCGGATTTTCTTTGGCTGGGGGATCGAAACGGCGTGGTATATTGTATGGATGCCGCAACCGACGATGCGGGCATAGCCTTTGAGGCCTATTGGCAGGCGGCTCTGCCGGAGGAGTCGAGTGGAGCTCGCATGAATTTGAGGCGGCTTTGGCTTTCCTTCAGCCCCGATTATCGGGGCGAGGCGGCGGTTACGCTGATCCATGGTCGCTGCCCCGGCGCCCCTTGCCGCCTGCCGCTGCAGCGGGTTGATTTCGGTGATTGGGATTTTGCCGCGGTCACCTTCGATGGCAGCAATCATCCTCGCTGGATCCCATTGCCGCAGCGGGGTGCTTCGGCCGATTCCTTTTCGATCCGAGTTGAATTGAAGGCAGGCGATGCCTTGCAGCTCTGCGGGCTTCGTATGATGTATGAAAAAGGAGGAAGAATGGTATGAGCAGATGGAGTGAATTGAAGTTTACTCAGCAAGAGCTGGATGCCAAAAATATTACCGGTCTCGCCGACCGTCCGCAGCTATCGGCAGAGGAAATGAAGGAGCGGCTGGATAGCGGCGACGTTCGCGTCAGGCTGAATGCCCTGCTGGATGCGCTGGAAGCGGTGCTCGGCGAGACCTGAAAGGAAGAACTATCATGATCAGTACAGTTGATAAATTACTACTCACCGCCGATCAGCAGGCGCAGATGGAGCGGTTGACCGAGGCCTATAACGCCTCCTCCGCCATCGGCGACCGGGCGGGGATGGCGGAGGCGCACCGCCAAGCGGAGGAGCTGCGTGCTGCCGCAGGCTATTCGGGCGGCGAGTCGGGCGACCGCTATGAGCTGCTGAAGGCGGCCAATGCGCCTGCGGGCTATAGCCCGTATGAGGATTTGGTCGGTACCTATGCCAATGCCGAGATGCACCGTATTGCATCGGGCTATCAGGATGCATTGTCGCAGCTGGAGCTTCTTCGGGAGCAGCAGCTTGCAGAGGGCAAGGAGAATCAGGCCAAGGCCCGCTCGGCGGTTTGGAACGTGCAGCGCTTGGCGCAGGATGGCCTGCTTACCCGCGGCTTCGGGCAAACGGGGATTGCCGATGCCATCACCGCTTCGGCATTGAATCAGGCTTCCGCCAATGCCTATCGGGCCATGCTGGATCTGCAGAACGATCTGGATGAAAACACCCGTGCCCGCACCGAAGCGCGAATCGATGCGCTGGGCGATGCGGCGGAGCTGGAGCGTGAGCTGGGCGAGCGGCTGGGCGATGCTTACAGCCGATTCTATACCGATCAAACCGATCAACGGCAGGAGCAGCTGCTGCAGCAGATGAAGCAAACGGCGGCACAGCAGGAGCAGGATCGGGACTATTATTATAAACTCGCATTGGCTGAGCTGAAGCGGCAATGGGAGCTGGAAGATCAGGCCATGGGCGTATGAGCGCAGAGGGCGGGATCTCCCATGACTATTGTCATGCCCGCAGCAGCGGCTTGGAGCGGGTTCAGCAGATGTCGGAGCGGCGGCTGGACAGTCACGGCAAAAAGCTGGACGAGCTTACCGTTGCCTGCATCCGCCTGACCGCCGCCGTGGAGCGCCTCACCTTGCTTTTGGAAAAGCAGGAGGCGCGGCTGGATCGGCTGGAGCGCCGCAGCCTCACCACCTTTTTGGAAAGCGCATCGGGCAAGCTGCTCCTGCGGCTGGCGGGCATCAGCCTGCTGGCCTTGCTCGGTGCGGGGCTGGGCATCAATATTTTTCAGTTAATTAAGGAGGTATTCTGATGCAATGTAAAAAGGAAACCGTGATCCGATCGGCGGTGCTGCTGGTGTCGCTGATCAATCAGGGCTTGGTTTTGTTCGAAAGGAATCCGCTGCCCTTCAGCGATTCGGTGGTGTATGAAGGAGTCAGCCTCCTTTGTACCGCTGTTGCATCGATCTGGGCGTGGTGGAAGAATAATAGCTTTACTGCCGCCGCCGTGGAAGCAGATCGCTATTTGAAGCATTTGAAAAGCGGGGAGGCGGCAGAATGACCAATCTTCCCGTGAGCGGTGCCTTTCAGGTTACCGCAATCTACGGTCAGCAGGGCAGCTATTGGAAAAACGGCCATAAGGGCATCGACCTGGTGGCAGGGGACCGTAAGGTGTATGCCACCTGCAACGGTACGGTGCGGAAGGTCGGCTATGACGAAGCGGGTTGGGGACAGTTTGTTTCGATCGATGAACCGAACGGCCGTCGCCATATCTTTTGCCACCTGCAAAAGGATAGCGTGACCGTGAAAAAAGGGGATGCGGTCGATCGACTGACGGTGCTGGGAAGGATGGGCGCCACCGGCAACGTCAGCGGTGTGCATCTGCATTATCAGCTGCAGCAGGGCGATACCGTGATCGATCCCACCCTTCATCTCGGAATTCCCAATAAGAAGGGGAGCTACCATTCCAAGGATTACCCCCTCGAGGAGGTGAAGCCGATGACCTTTAAGGATTATAAGCAGATCCCCCAATGGGCGCAAAAGGCCGTTGAGGCTGTGGCGGAGGAGGGGCTGATGCTCGGCGATGCCGATGGTAATTTCCGCCCCAACGATCCCGTAACCCGCGCGGAAATGGCGGTTATTCTCTCTCGTCTGTAAAAAAAGAACCGCGCACCGAAGCGGTGCGCGGTTCATAAAAGTTATTTTAAGAGAAGGGAAGCCTTCATGATGGCGGTTTGGGTTTTGCCGTCGGTGATCTCGCCGTCCAATACCATTTGGAGCGCTTTTTCAAAGGGGAGCTTCACAACCTCTAAAAACTCATCGGCATCCAGCTCATTCTTTTGCGGAATAAGCTCCTGCCCTAAGTAGAGATAGGTGATCTCGCCCAGATAGGCGGGGGAAAGCTCCATATGCCCTAAGGTGGTAACCTTTTGGGGCAGGAAGCCCACCTCCTCGGTCAGCTCGCGGATGGCGGTGATCTGCGGATCCTCGCCCTTCTCCAGCTTGCCGGCGGGGATCTCCAAAAGGGTTTTGTCTACCCCGAAGCGGTATTGACGCACCAGATAGGTGTTTCCTTCGGCATCAATGGGCAAGATCCCCGCACCGCCCTGATGGGCAATGCGATCCCGCGGCGCGGTGTTGCCGTCGGGTAAGGCGACCGTACCTTTATAAACGGTAAAGATCGGTCCATCGTAAACGGAATGCTCTTCTAATTTTTTTTCGACAAATGACATGGTTTTTTTCACCTCACACCTCATATTCTATGCGCTGCGTCGAAAAATGTCAAACGGTTTTTCTTTACTTTGTCGAAAAATGTGCCTAAAATGTCAGCAGGGCCCAAGTAAAAAACTAAAGGAGTTAGAATTAAGATGCAAAATCTGCTTTATATATCCCGCATTCGGCGGGGCATGACTCAGCAAGCGTTGGCGGATCTGGCGGGCGTTTCCCGCCGCACCGTCTGTTATCTGGAGGAGGGCGCCGTTCCTTCGCTGCGGGTCGCGCGGCGACTGTGCCGTGCGCTGCAGGCTGTGCCGGAGGAGGTGTTTTCCTGTGAGCTATCATTGTGATTGCTGTTCTATGGATTTTGATACTCTGCTGATCGTTTATGAATCCCATGGCTGTGCCGGATGGCGCTGCGAGGAGCTGGAATGCTGCCCCTTTTGCAGAATGCCCGGGATGTATCGGGAGCGTCCTTATGCAGGCGGCTCATATTAAGTATTTGCGCCGGGAGCTGGAGGAGTATCAGTCGCTGATGCAATGTCTGGACGCAGGCGAAAGCTGGCAGGCGCAGGCCTTGCGCCTGCGCCATCGCCAAACCGCCGATGCGCTGGCAGCGCAGCTTTGGGAGGCCAGCAGAATGATCGAGCGTATCGAGGATACCGAGCTGCGGCTGATCCTTGAGCTGCGCTATTTTCGCGGCTATACCTGGCAGCAGATCGCCTGCTCTTTGCCGGTTCGGCTTTCGGCCGATGGGGTTCGGGTAAAGCACGACCGTTTTATGCGTAAATACTATTCCATTAAAAAAGAGGGGTCGATGGGCTGATCATCGCTCCATAATTCATAGTGCAGGTGGTCTGTTTCACCGCATTCCAACAGCATCGTTTTCCCCACGGTGCCGATGGGATCACCGATTTTTACCATCTGCCCCTCCTGCACCAGCATGGTATCGAGGGAGGCGTAGCGGGAATATTTGCCGTCGGTGTGGCGTACCACAACGACGTTGCCCATCAGATCGTCGGCGGCGGCGCTTTCCACCACTCCGTCACAGACGTTCAGAACCTCGGTACCCGCAGCGGCGGCGATATCGATCCCGTTATGCACCCGCCAGTCCTTTAACGTGTAAGAATAAATCGGTTGATCGGGGGAATAGTGGGCGATGATCTCACCGCTCAAGGGCGCTTTGTATTCTGCGGGTTTCACCTCCGGTGCAGGTGTAGAGGGCGCAGGCTTTTCGGCTTCGGTTCGATCGTCGGGCACATTCTGCTCCGCCTTTTCCACGTCCACCGTGCCCTCGTCCTTGGTGATGGGGGTTTCCGCAAGCTCTTGCTGCGAGGCTCGGTAGGAAAGAAAGCTGACCGTTCCTACCGTCAGCACACCGACGGCTAAAACCATGTAGTAGCCCTTGGTCTTTAATAAGTGTAAAATTTTTTCTTTCATGGCGCTCGTCCTTTCGTGATTTGGAAGCTTTCGCTTCTAATATGGGCAAGCGCGGTCGGATTTATGCAACCGAAAAATAATTTTCCGTTAATTCGGTTCCTTGATAATAATAAGCCAAAATTTGCCGATAGTTGTAGCCGTTTTTCGCCAGCACCGAAGCGCCGTATTGGCTCATTCCTACCTGATGGCCGTAGCCCGATACGGTGAAGATCGCTTCGTCGTCGTCGAAGGTCAGGGTGAAGCGGGTGCTGCGCAGCCCGAAAAGGGAGCGCAGCTCCCGCCCGGTGAAGCTTTTATCGCCGATCACTAAAGTGGCTACCGAGCCGCCTTCGGTCAGGGTGATCGCCCCGAGGGTGCAATCGCTCTGCCCCGTGAGCAGGCGCAGCTCATCCATCGGGATCCGTACCTCCGAGGCAAACCCTTCGGCCTCGGCGTCCCAATGGGAGTCCACCGATCGCAGATAGGCGATTTTTGCACCCCATACGTCGGCGGCATCCTCGGTAAAGCCGCCCGAGATGGCATGGAATACGGCGTTGGCGGGCTTTCCCTCGTAGAGTAAGGCTTCGCCCAAAACCGCCTCCACCGCCTCGCTGAGATGGGCGGCCGAGGCCTCCATCCAATCCTCGCCCCAGCGGGCGGTCGCTTCGGCGGGGGAGAGGTAGGCTTTGCAATGGTCGGGATTATCGCAAACGTCGCCGTCGTGCCCGAAATCGGTGGCAGGATGGGCGGCAACGGTGTCCATCCGATGCAGCAGATAGCTGTAGGAGGCAACCACCTGTGCCTTTAGGGCTTCGGCGGGGTAGGAGGCGGGCATCTCGCCCGCCAATACGCCCCAGAGATAGTCTCGCAATTCCAGGGTAATCAACTCTTCGGTTTCATGTCGGTAGAGGCAAACGGTGAAGCCCTGCGGCTCTTCGGGCTCGGGGGCAGGCTCTGCTTCAAAGTAGCCGAGCTGCCCGAGAAGCATCACGACCAGATAGGGGAGGATCAATAAAATAAAGAATAAGGCGATCCATCTTTTTTTCACGGTATTCACTTCCTTTTTTAGTACAAGCCTATGCGGAAGGTGAATAAAAAATGCCGACGCATTTTCATGCGTCGGCAACTGTTAAAAATCAATGGGATAGTGTAGATATTCTTCAATGTGTCGGCCGTTTTCGTGGCAGAAAACCAAAATCTCAAAGGAGAGAGTCCCATTTGTTTCTGCGATTTGATAATATTCGATGTGTTCCGAACCGTTCGCAACCCCAAACTGTTCCATCTGTA
The DNA here is from genome assembly GCA_017396865.1 of Clostridia bacterium. Next base: position 18,339 of record JAFQKO010000069.1, read on the forward strand.
AATCAACCCATGTATCGACCTCTTGCTTGGTTAATGTGTCAAACGCCGAGGCGTTCATGGCGTAGTAGGGCGTAAGGTCGATCAAATCGGGGCGGCGCGCCAACCCGGAGTTTTGCACCACGCCTACGGAGAAACGTAAGCCTTGAATGAAGCCGTCTGCTCCGAGCGGCTGAGCAAACCGAACTACGTAGTGCGAAGCCATTTTAGGACGGTTTGGATCGTTGGTATTGTCCTCGAACAGATCACAGGCGGTAATCTGAAAATCAAAGTCTTCAAACAGCGTGTCGCCATAGAGGTCGGTCAACATTTGGCGCGCGCTTTCGATTGCTTCTTCTTGGGTGCGGGGGTACAACTTGAGCATAGTCGATTCTGTTTTCGGTTCTTTTGGTTCTTTCGTTGTATCTTCTGATTTTGCGGGCTCGGGGTTCGCTTCTGCTTGAATAATAGGATCGTCGGTCTGCACCTCCGCTTGCGTAACGATTTCGGCATTTTTCGCAAGCTTCGGTTCGGCAGACTGCTTGCAGGCGGTAAGCGACCATAAAAGAGCAAAAATAATGAAGCATGAGAGGATGCTTTTACGTTTCACGGATAGACCTCCTTTCGCGGCTCTCTCCGATTTCATTATATAATATCCATGGAGAAAATCAAGCAATTTGGAAAAATGTAACATTAATGTAACATTTCCTTGTTAGGGTTGCATAAGATGCCACCGAATGTTTTGTGCAGATCTTACAAAATGAAAAAGCCGACGCATTTTCATGCGTCGGCGGGAAGGAAAACTCAATTATGCCTTGTTAACGGAACCGAAGAGCTCCATCTTTTCCTTAACGGTAGCCTTGATGGCTTCAAAGCCGGGGGCCAGTAGCTTTCTGGGGTCGAAGCCCTTGCCTTCCTGGTCCTTACCTGCTTCGATATACTTGC
>JAFQKO010000070.1 GCA_017396865.1 Clostridia bacterium
CGGATTTTTTCCTTATAAAATGAACAAGAAGAAAGAGTAGACTTCCTTTCTCCTTGCAATCATTAATATTGGCACATACTTTAGGTTTTACCTATTTTTCTGCGGTCGGTGCCTTTTTTGACAGTCTGAAACGGCTCGAGATTTTCTCGAGCCGTTCTTTTATTCAAAAAGCGCTTTGCAAAGATCAGGAATTGCCGTTTCAAATTTCACGCCGTACCAATGGTCGGCATCGTCTTGGGTATTGGCGATGCATTGATAGGTATAGTCGGCGGCGATGCGTGCCGCATCCTCCGCGTTTTTTTCCTGCATCAGTGCTCCCACGAAGGCGGAGGCGTAGACATCGCCGGTGCCGTGCTTGCCTTGGGCAAAGCGGTCGTGCTCGTAATAATACTGCGCACCGTTGCGGTAAACCACCACGCCGGTCTTGCCCGCCTCGTAGGAAACCCCCGTCATAATGACGGTTTTGGCGCCCAATGCGGCGGTGGCCTTCAAAAGAGCGTCCACGTAGGCCTTATCATACTTTTCCTTATACTCAAAGTCGGTCATGAAGCAGGCCTCGGTGATGTTGGGCAGGATGATATCCGCCTCCCCGCAAAGACCTGCCATCGCATGGGCATATTCTTCGTTAAAGGCACCGTACAGCTTACCGTTATCCCCCATGGCGGGATCAACGATCTTCAGGCCGCCCTCCTTTAACAGGGTAGCAAAGATGTTTTTTACGTAGTCGATCTGGGTCAGGCTGCCCAGATAGCCGGTATAGATCGCATCAAAGGCGATCCCCTCCTTTTGCCAATGGGCGGCAATGGCGGGGATATCGTCGGTGAGATCCCGAACGGTGAAGCCACTGAAGCCCCCCGTATGGGTGGAGAGCACCGCCGAGGGTAAAATCGCGGTCTCATGCCCGCAGGCCGAAAGGATCGGCAGAGCAACCGTCAAGGAGCATTGCCCCACGCAGGAAATATCTTGAATCGTTAAAATCTTTTTATATGCCATAACATTCACCTCGTCCCTCATTATAGCATATTTTGGTCATTATAAAATGTTCAATTTAACTCTTTTTTATATGACCAGATTTACGCCGTGCCCGCCGCACACGGTTGACGTGCCGCTCGAAATCGCCGTTATTAAGCAGCTCCGCCAGAACGAATTGCTCAAAAACAGGCACGGTGCAGGAATAAAAGCCCAGCTTTTGCTCGAAATCCGCCAGCATTCCCTCGGGCAGCAGCAGATAGCCCACGCGGATAGAGGGCGCAATGGTCTGGGAGAAGGTGTTGAGATACAGCACGTTGTTGTTCTGAGAAAAAAGCGGCTCCTCATGCTTGGTGGAAACGGTGAGCTCGGAATCGAAGTTATCCTCGATAATAAAGCCCGCCCGCTCGGCTGCCCAATCGAGGTACTGCCGCCGCTTGGTGGCGGAAGCGGTCACGCCGCTGGGATAGCTGTTGAAGGGGGTAACGTGCAAAACGGTGGCGGCGGTGCGCGCCAGCTCGGCAGATTTAACACCGTCGGCCCCCAGCCTGAGCGGCTCAAGAGGAACGCCGTTGGCTTGGTAAACACGGCGAATTTTGTCGTAGCAGGGGTTCTCGACGGCGAAGACTCTGCCGTCCAGAAGCTGAGCGATCAGGCTGTACAGATATTCGGCGCCCGATCCGATGATCACCTGCTCCGCCCCCACCCGAATACCGCTGCTGCGGGCTAAATAGGCGGCGATGGCACTGCGCAGCTCGGCACAGCCGTGGTTGGGGGATTTGACCAGGATCCGCTCCCCCTGCTCCGAAAGCACCCGCCGCATGGTCTTGGCCAATACGCTGAAGGGAAAATCATTCTTCGGATGGTGCCCGCCGCCCTGCGGCAGGCTCGGCGCGGCAGGCTCGACCGAAAGCAGCTCCCCCCGCCGATAGATCACGTAGCAACCGCTGCGGCGGCGGGGCTCGATATAGCCCTCATCGGCCAAAATGGCATAGGTATGCTCCACCGTAATGACGCTGACCCCCGCCTCCTCCGCCAGCAATCGCTTGGAGGGCAGCCTGCTGCCATAGGAAAAAGCCCCCTCGGTGATGGCACGGCGCAGCTGCTCATAGAGCTGAAGATAGGCAGGCTTTTTGGCCTGCTTTTCGATGTGAACGTTCATTTTGGTCATATCCTTTTCTTTAAAAAATCAAATTCCTATATAACCACAGTATAATATAAGGGGTTGAAAAAAGCAAGAGATTGGTTTAAAATAGAAGGCATGAATAAGGTAATCGGAATTTTAGCACACGTCGATGCGGGCAAGACCACGCTGGCAGAGGCGTTATTATATCGGGCAGGCAGCGTGCGTGCCCTCGGCAGGGTGGATCGGGGCGATACCGCCATGGATACCCATGCCTTAGAACGCTCCCGAGGCATCACCATCTTCACGGGCGAGGCTGTTTTTGAAGCAGGCGGGGATCGGTTCACCCTGCTGGACACCCCCGGTCACGTGGATTTCTCAGCCGAGACCGAGCGCACCCTGCAGGTATTGGACTGCGCTGTTTTGGTCATCAGCGGAACGGATGGAGTTCAGCCCCATACCCGCACCCTTTGGCGGCTTTTGGAGCTGTATCGGGTGCCGACGCTGCTCTTCGTTACCAAGATGGATTTCGCCCGCCGCACCGAGGCGGAGCTGCTCGCCGAGCTGAAAGCAGAGCTTTCGGCAGGCTGTATTGCCTACGAAAACGAAGAGGAATTTGCCCTCTGCCGAGAGGAGCTGATGGAGCGGTATCTGGAAGAGGGAACGATCTCCGATGCCGATCGGCAGGCACTGATGCGGGAGCGGCTGGCCTTTCCCTGCTTTTTCGGCTCGGGGCTGAAGCTCAGCGGTGTGGATGCCTTTTTGGCGCATCTGCCTGCGCTGGTGCCCGATGGCGGCTATCCCGAGCTGTTTGGCGGGCGGGTCTTTAAGATCAGCCGCGATGCCAAGGGTGAGCGGCTGACCCACGTGAAGGTCACCGGCGGCGCTCTTAAGGTGAGAGATGCGATCGGCGAGCAAAAGATCGGCTCCATCCGCATCTATAACGGCGGAAAATTTGAAACGGTCGATCGGGTCTCGGCGGGCGCTGTCTGCGCCCTGACGGGGCTGACCGAAACCTTCGGCGGGCAGGGCTTAGGCTATGAGCGCACCGCCGCCAAGCCCTGCTTAGAGCCGGTGATGAACTATCAACTGCTTCTGCCGCCGGGGGCGGATCCCCAAACGGTACTGCCCAAGCTGCGGCTGCTGCAGGAGGAGGATCCTCAGCTTCGCTTCACCTGGGACGGCTTTTTACAGCAGATCTATGTCAGCCTGATGGGCGAGGTGCAAACCGAGATTTTAAAAAGCATCGTTGCCGACCGCTTCGATTTAGAGATCGGCATCGGCAAGGGGCGCGTTCTTTATAAAGAAACCATCGAAAGCAAGGTGGAGGGCGTGGGGCACTACGAGCCCTTGCGCCACTATGCGGAGGTGCATCTGCTGCTGGAGCCACTGCCCCGCGGCGAGGGTCTGCAGCTTGAATGCCGCATCCCCGAGGATCAATTGGACCGCAATTGGCAACGGCTGATTTTAATGCACCTCAAGGAGAAGCAGCATCTCGGCGTGCTGACCGGCTCGCCCATCACCGATATGAAGATCTCGCTCGGTGCAGGACGTGCCCACCAAAAGCATACCGAGGGCGGCGATTTTCGCCAAGCCACCTACCGCGCGGTGCGGCAGGGCTTAATGCAGGCGCAATCCGTATTATTAGAGCCGTATTATACCTTCCGTATCGAAGTACCACCCGAGCAGATCGGGCGCACCATCAACGATCTGCGGGCGCGGCACGCCACCTTCGAAGCGCCGGAGGATGCAGGCGGGATGTATCTGCTAAAGGGACGGGCGCCCGTGACAACGCTGGAGGGCTATGCCGCCGAGCTGGCCGCCTATTCGGGCGGGCGGGGGCGCATCCTGCAGGAGGTGGAGGGCTACGACCTCTGCCACAATCCCGAGGAGGTCATCGAGCAATACGGCTACCGCCCCGAGGCCGATACCGAAAACAGCCCCGATTCGGTCTTTTGCAACCACGGCGCAGGCTTCAACGTCAAGTGGAGCGAGGTGCCCGACTATATGCATCTGGAGAGCTGCCTCAAAGCCGCGCCGCCGAAGGTCAACTACCGCAACCTCAACGTCAGCGATAAGGAGCTGGAGGCGATCATGCTCCGCACCTTCGGTCCCATCCGCCGCAGAGAATACGGCATCGCCAAGGTGGAAACCACGCCCCATCAGGCGGTGGAATTCAAGGAGCGTCGCAAGCTGCTGATCGTGGACGGCTACAACGTCATCTTTGCATGGGAGGATTTAAAGGCCCTTGCGCAAACCGATCTGGAGGCTGCGCGGGAAAGGCTGATCCACCTGCTGATCAATTTCAGCGCCTTCACCAAGCGGGAAACGATATTGGTATTCGACGGCTATCGGGTGGCGGGCAATCCGGGTGAAAAGCAGGAGCGAAGCGGTCTGCATATCGCCTATACCCAAGAAAACGAGACGGCCGACGTCTTTATCGAGCGGCTGATCGCCAAGATCGGCAAAAACGATCAGGTACGGGTGGTAACCTCCGACGGTTTGATTCAGCTCACCGCCGTACGCAAGGGCGTTTTGCGGGTCACAGCCCTGGAATTTGAAGCCGAGGTGGAGGACGTCTATCGGCAAATAGAAGAATTGATTGATAATCAAAAATAAGCTTTTTGCGCCGCAAAAAGCTTATTTTTTTGTTTTTTCTTCGAATTTAATTTGACATGGCGGCAAAAACTTGATATTATATAGAGTATATTTTTAATATTGATTATCTTATTCTTAAGGAGAAATAGAAATGACCCAAAACGAGATCAAAGAAAAGCTTCAGTCCGTTGTGGCCGCAAAGTTCGCCTGCGATGCAGAGGACGCAACCACACGGCAGATGTATGAATCGGTTGTCAGCATGGTTCTGCAGGAGCTGAGCCGCAAGCGCAAGACCGGAAACAAGGAGGTTTCCAAGCAGGAATGCAAAAAGGCATATTATATGTCGATGGAATTCCTGATCGGGCGTTCCTTGAAAAACAATCTTTATAATTTAGGCATGGAGGAGGAGACCCGCGCCGCCCTGAAGGAGCTGGGCGTGGACCTCGAGCAGCTCTACGAGATGGAGCCGGACGCAGGCCTCGGCAACGGCGGTCTCGGCCGCTTGGCTGCCTGCTACCTCGATTCTCTCACCGCCTGCAACTATCCCGCTACCGGCTTTTCCATCCGCTATGAATTCGGTATCTTCAAGCAGGTCATCATCGATGGCTGGCAGATGGAGTTTCCCGACAACTGGCTGGAGCTGGGCGGCGGCTGGCTGGTTCCCCGCCCCGACGAAGCCCAGGAGATCCATTTCGACGGCAACGTGGAAGAGATCTGGAGCGCCGACGGCCTCAAGACCGTCCATAAGGACTACTACAAGGTTTTGGCCATTCCCTACGACCTGATGATCAGCGGCTACGATTCCAAGATCGTCAATAAGCTGCGCCTTTGGGGTGCCAAGAGCATGGAGAACTTCGATATGTCGCTGTTCTCCCGCGGTGAATACCTCAAGAGCTGCGAGGGCGATGCCAAGGCAGAGGCCATCTCCCGTGTTCTCTATCCCGCCGACGACCATGAGGAGGGCAAGAATCTGCGCCTGCGCCAGCAATACTTCTTTGTCAGCGCATCCCTGCAGAACATCCTCAAGGATCACCTCAAGAAGTACGGCACCCTCGACAATCTGGCCGACAAGGTCGTTGTGCACATCAACGATACCCATCCCGCCCTCTGCGTACCCGAGCTGATGCGTCTGCTGATGGACGATCACGGCTACGAATGGGATAAGGCTTGGAACATCACCTGCCATACCTTGGCCTACACCAACCACACCGTTATGAGCGAAGCGCTGGAAAAATGGTCCATCGGCCTCTTCTCCGGCAGACTGCCCCGTATCTACACCATCGTCAAGGAGATCAACCGCCGCTTCTGCGAGAAGATCTACAACGAGCA
>JAFQKO010000008.1 GCA_017396865.1 Clostridia bacterium
AGCAGCTCCCGATGGGAGCCCTGCTCGGCGATGCCCTCCTCGGTGAGCACCAGAATCCGCTCGGCAATGCGGATGGTGGAAAGCCGATGGGCGATCACGAAGGTGGTGCGGTTTTGGGCCAGTTTTTCCAGGCTTTCCTGCACCACCCGCTCGCTTTCGTTATCCAGCGCGCTGGTGGCCTCGTCGAAGATGAGGATGGGCGGATTTTTCAAGAAAACGCGGGCGATGGAAAGCCGCTGCTTCTGCCCGCCCGAAAGCTTGATGCCCCGCTGACCGATATCGGTATCGTAGCCGTTGGGAAGGCTCATGATAAACTCATGGGCATTGGCCTGCTTTGCCGCTTCGACAATTTCCGCATCCGATGCATCGGGGCGGCCGTAGCGGATATTTTCCATGACGGTGCCTGCAAAAAGGTAAACATCCTGCTGCACCATGCCGATCTGATCCCGCAAGCCCTTGAGGGTATAGCTGCGGATATCCTTGCCGTCGATCTTGATAGCGCCGTCGGAAACCTCATAGAAGCGGGGAATCAGACTGCAAAGGGTGCTCTTGCCGGCGCCCGATTCACCCACCAACGCCACGTATTCCCCTGCCCGCACCGAAAGACTGACCTTGGAAAGAACGGTCTTTTCATGCTCGGGATAATGGAAGGAAACGTCCTCGAAGGCCACCTCACCGCGAAAGCGGGGCGGCTCCTTTGCATCGGGCAGATCCTCGATCTCCACCTGCACCTCCAGCATCTCCTGATAGCGGGCAAAGGCGGTGGCGCCGTTTTGGAACTGCTCGGTGAAGTTAATGAGCTTACGCACCGGCTCGGTAAAGTTATTGATATACAGCATAAAGGTGATCAGGTCGGTGGCGGTCAGTTGATTTTGGGAAATCAAAATCGCGCCCGCCACGATCACCGCAACGGTGATAAAGGTGGTAAAGGCACCCAAGCCCGAATGGAAAAGACCCATGCTCCGATAGGCATACCGCTTGGCATCCAGCAGATGCTCATTGACCACGCGGAATTTACCGATCTCCTCCTGCTCATTGGCAAAGGATTTGACCACGCGAATGCCCGCCAGCGTATCCTCCATCTGGGCATTGAACTCCGCGATCCGCACACGGTTTTGCTTAAAGGCGGTGCGCATGCGGGTATTGCAACGGGCGGCATAAAGGATCATCGGCGGCAGGATCGCCAGCGCCACCAATGCAAGCTTCCAGTTGACCGTTGCCATGATCACCAGCGACCCGAGCAGCTTGATGGCCGAAATAAATAAGTCCTCGGGGCCGTGGTGCGCCAGCTCGGCGATATCAAAGAGGTCGTTGCCGATGCGGCTCATCAGGTGGCCGACCTTTTGGTTATCGTAAAAGCTGAAAGAGAGATCCTGATAATGGCAGAACAGCCGCTCCCGCATGGAGCATTCCATTTTCGCGCCCATGATATGACCGTAATAGGCGGTAAAATAGTTGCAATAGGCCTCCAGCGCGATCAACGCCAGCATCCCTGCGGCATAGAGCAGGATCAGCCGCAGGGCCTCACTCCCGCCCCGCAACACAAAATCACCGGTGATCCTCCGCACCATCAGCGGCAGCACCAGCGCGGTAGAGGCGCTCAGCACCGCAAAAAACATATCGGCCCAAAAAAGCTTCTTATGGGGCTTATAGTAGGGTAAAAACTTTTTGATCATTCTTTCAACTCCTTGACCCGCGCCCGATAGTCGGGCAGGATCTTTTCAATTTCACGGTAAAAGGCAGAGCTGTGGTTATGCTGCTTGATATGCGCCAGCTCATGCACCACCACATAGTCGATGCACCGCTCGCTCTTCTCCATCAAAAAGAGGGAGAAGCACAGCCCGTTTTTCCCGCTGCAGCTGCCGTAGCGGGTGCGGGCGGCGGTGATCTTCACCGAAGCGGGCGCCACCCCCATCAAGGCGGCATAATGCTCCACCCTCGGCGGGATGATCTCTTTGGCGCGGCGGCGCAATTCTTTGACCTCCTGCTCGGTATAGGTCTTCGGCGGCTGAAACGCCGCCAGCTGCCGATCGATCCAAGCCTGATGCTTTTCGATAAAGGCACGGATCATAAAATCGGGGCAAAGGCGCGGCGCCCGCACCTCCACCTCCCCCTCCTTGGTGATCCGCAGGGAGAGGGTCTTTCGTTTGGATTTAATGATTTTCAATCTGATGCTCCTCGATCACCCGGCAGGATTCGTCTGCCAAGGTAAAGCGCACGCCCTCTTCGGAAAACTCATAGCCGGCGGCGATAAAGCCCTCGCTCCGCTTGCGGGCGGGGCGGCCGCCGATACCGATAGGCCATGTTTGCCCGAGTTGATCCAGTATCCCACCGGGCAGATAAAGGCCGGGCTTATGGGTATGGCCCGAGATCATCAGATCGGGCTTGATCTCTTCGCTGAGGATGCGGCACCAGCCACCGTAGATCTCCTGCTCAATATCAAAGGGCGGGCGGGAAACCAGGCTGATGGGATGGTGGCAGACCACCACGCGATATTCGATCCCCTCTGCCAAATATTCCTCCTTGGCACGGGCAACCACATCCTGAACAAAGGCATCCTCCGCCAAGCGGAATTCATGGAAGCAGATGGTACCGAAATATTCGTCGTTGGTATCGGGCTTGTCCTCCCCGCAATCCAGCACCAAGCCCCAGATGTTGCCGAGGCGGAAGGTGAAATAGGTGCGCCCCTCGCGGTGAGGGGTGTAGTCGCCGAAATGCTCGGCGAAGGCGCCGCGGGCATCGTGGTTGCCGCGGGCAAAGATCACGGGGATCTCGCCTTTACCCACCGTTCCGGTCAGCTCTAAAATGTCGGTGCCGCCCTTCTCTACGGCGCAGGAATTGGGCACGTCGCCGTTTAAGATCAGGCCGTCGATCCGCTCCATAAAGGGTGCGGTTTTAATGGCGTAGTCAATATCGTCGTGAACGTCCGAAACGTGGTAAAAGTTGGCATTCACGCCCTCGATCGGGCGGAAGGAAACAGTATATTCCCGAGGCTCCTCCGATTGGGGGAAATAGGGCGTGCGGTCGATGACCTTGCGCCAGCAAACGGTATATTCCTTTTGCTCATCCAACAGCGCCTGCGGCACGATCACCCGATGCACCTTGGTATCGGAGCGCAGAACGCCCGCAAAATGATCGTAGAACTTCCGATCGCCGACCCGCACCCAAACGAGGGCGGGGGCTTCCATCGGGATCATAATATGATAGTCCCGATCAAACACGTAAACGGTAGGATCGAAGGTAAAAATTTCAGGTCTCATCTTTTCTACACTCCTTATGTATCAATATTTGCCTTTTTGGCTTGACTGTGTTGGTTTTTGCGCAGAATGCGATACATTCTGCCGTCTTTGATGAATTTAGCACCCGTCTGCTTGAACGAAAAGGGGATCCCCGCCTCAATACATTGCGCCCGCAGGGAAAGCACCCAATCGAAATCGCAGGGGCGCGCCTCGTTGCCGCTCTCGCCGCCAACGGTCATCCCCTCGATCTCGCCCGTCAGCCGACCGTGGAAATCAATGGCAGAGAGCAGCGGCTCGCAGATGATCTCCTTATGCTTGGCGGGCAGACGAAGCAAGGCGGGCAGGCGGCGGTCGGCCTCCTGCTGATTTTCCATGGTGCAAAGGATGGTGACATGGGGATAGCCCTCTCCCCAATCGGCGGGCAGGCATTGCTGCACCCGCAGGATCCGCTTGGTGATGATCATGAAATGAAGATCCCGCCGCAGGGCGATCAACTCCCAGATCTCATCCCGCCAAGGGTCGGCCTCCTCCAGAAAAAAATCGCTGGTCATGGAGGCAAAAACCACCGTACCCGAAGGGATCTTATACTCCCCCTTGCGGTTGCGGGCGGCAGGCAGGTAGAAATCCTGATTACGGCTGATCTCGGAGGCATCCCGTCCCACCGATTCATCCCGCCGATAAACGTAGCAAT
>JAFQKO010000071.1 GCA_017396865.1 Clostridia bacterium
ACCCGCAGGGAAACGTCCTTCAAAAGCTCGCGCATCAGGCGGTCGCGGATGTGGCGGGAGGTGACGAACTTACCCTCGCGGCCTGCAAAGGGGCTGTTGTTGACCATGAAGTTCATCTCCAGGGTCGGCTCGCTGATCTTAACAAAGGGCAGCGGCTCATGGCAATCGGCGGCGCAAAGCGTTTCGCCGATGGTAACGTTTTCAATACCCGAGAAGCAAACGATGTCGCCTACCTTTGCCTCGGTAATGGGTACGCGGTTGAGGCCTTCGATGGCAAAGAGCGCCTGCACGCGGCCCTTGCGCACGGTAGCGGGATCGTGGTAGTTGCAGATCGCCAGCTCTTCGTTCTGGCGGATCACACCGCGCTCCACACGGCCGATGCCGATACGGCCGACGAAGTCGTTATAGTCGATGGAGGAAACCAGCATCTGCAGGGGCTGCTCCTCCTCGCCCTCGGGGGCGGGGATCTGATCAAGGATTTTATCGAAAAGGGGAGCCAGATCGGTGCCCTTTTCTTCGGGGGTGAGGGATGCGGTGCCCTCGCGGCCGGAGCAGAAGAGAATGGGGCTATCGAGCTGCTCGTCGGTAGCGCCCAGCTCGATCAAAAGCTCCAATACCTCGTCCACAACCTCTAAGGGGCGGGCATCGGGACGGTCGACTTTATTGACCACGACGATGATTTGGTGGCCCATCTCCAGCGCCTTTTGCAAAACAAAGCGGGTTTGGGGCATAGCACCCTCAAAGGCATCCACCAGCAGCAAAACGCCGTTCACCATCTTCAGAATACGCTCCACCTCGCCGCTGAAATCGGCGTGTCCCGGGGTGTCTACGATGTTGATCTTGGTGCCCTTCCAATGGGCGGCGGTATTCTTGGCCAGAATGGTGATGCCGCGCTCCCGCTCTAAGTCGTTGCTGTCCATCACGCGGTCGGCCACCGCCTGATTATCACGAAAAACACCGCCCTGCTTGAGCATCTCGTCGACCAGCGTGGTCTTGCCGTGGTCAACGTGGGCGATGATGGCAATATTTCTTAAGTCTTCTCGTTTCATACATGTTCCTTCTTCAATATAAAATTCCAAACAAAAATTATAACAGAAAATTTGCCAAAAAACTATATCTAATTTTGCCAAAATTCCGTATTATTTTCGCCCCAAATACAAACAATATGGAAAAAGGAGCGATAAAAATGAAAAGATTCAGAAATATAGCGCTGTTTGCAGGGATTCCGCTGCTGCTGGTATCGATGCTTTTTATGATGAGCGCGGGCGGGAGTGTTTCCTCCACTGCGGGATATGAGTGGTATTTTCAGCCCAATGAGGAGCACCGCCAACCGCAGGTGATGAACGAGGTGGATTTCTCGGGCTACGACGTTCTTTACTGCGGGAATGAAAAGGAAAAAAAGGTCGCTCTGACCTTTGACGCAGGCTTTGATAACGGCTATCATGCCTCCATCCTCGATACGTTAAAGGAAAAAGGGGTGCAGGGTGCGTTTTTTGTGGACGGAAATTTCGTTCGCCAAAACGGCGAGCTGGTCAAGCGGATGGCCGCCGAGGGCCATATCATCGGCAACCATACCTTGAGCCATGCCGATATGACCGCCCTTACCGATTTTGAGACCTATCGCCAACAGATCGACGGTTGGAACGAGCTGCTGCGGGCGCAGGGAATCGAGCCGAGCGGTTATTTTCGGTTTCCCTGCGGCAAGGTGTCTCAGCGGGCGCTGGACTATAATGAGCGGCTGGGGCTGACCTCGGTGTTTTGGAGCTTTGCCTATTATGATTGGGTGGAGGAAGATCAGCCCGATCCCCAAGCGGCGCTGGAGAAGATCATGAGCCGTATGCATAACGGCTGCGTGCTGCTGCTTCATTCCACCTCCAAAACCAATGCAGAAATTTTAGGGACGCTCATCGACCGCCTTCGCGCGGAAGGGTATGAGATCGTACCGCTTTCGCAGATGAAAGCAGAATAAAAAATGCGGCAAAACTTTGCCGCATTTTTGCATAATTTATATCAATGAAATATCTGTTTGGAAGTAATCGTTTCTTGCTTTTGCAAAATCCGGCATGGCCTGTTCAGCAAGATTTATAAAAAACGCTGAAATTTCATCAAAATGACCCGAAAATATTTTGTTCATAGATTTCTCCTTCTGTAGGGGTTCGTATAGTCCAAAAAAGACTATATAAAGATAATTATAGTCTGATGCAGACTTTTTTGTCAACAGTCCTTTTCAGACTTTCTATAATGGGCTTGAGGTGATTTTATGAACATGGTGGAGCGCCTGACGGCACTAAGAGAGGATCGGGATATCAAGCAAAGTGAGATTGCAGCGGTTTTGGGATGTAAGCAATCGGCGATCTCCAAATACGAACGGGGAAGAACCCGATATAGCACAGAGGATGTGGCAAAGCTGTGTAAATTTTATAATGTGTCTGCAGACTATGTTCTCGGGTTGATTGATACTCCGAAGCCATTAAAATAAATAGGAAATGCCCTGCCGAATGGCAGGGCATTTCCTATTTATTGTTGGTTTTCTCCGTAGTATTTTTCAATGGCGAGCTTTTGACAGGTAGCGTCGTGCATCAGGCCGTAAAGCAGTTCGGGGATCGTCAGGTGCCAAGAAGCGCTTAAAAAGCCGAGCAGCTTTTCATCGTCCATATAGTTTTTGGCGAAATTCATGGTGCGCAGGTTGCAGGTCGGCTCTAACCAGGTGGAGGCGCAGGGGATCTGATCGTAGCCGAGTTTTTCCAACGTTTTGTAGTGGGCAACGGAAGCGGAGGCATACATATCTTCGCCCCCCACGTGGATGGATCCGTAATGGTAGTTTGAAAGCACCACGTCTTTGGCAACGGCCTCGGTAAATCTTTGCTCGCTGCCGTAATAATCAAATGCCGTTGTTCCTGCCCACATCCAAGGTCTTGCGCCGTTTTTTCTGCAGGCATCAAACAGAAGGTTGGTATCCTCGGCGAATTTTTCGGGGCTTCGGGTGGTGATCACCGAATGACCGTTGATGCTCTGCGAAATCCAGTCGTCCTCGTCCAGCCCGAGATGAAAGAGGGCGGGACCATCGAACAGCTCGCAGGCTTCGGCGATGATATCCTTGCAAAATTCATCGTATTCTTGGGTGCCCACCCGATACATCATATCCTTCATCCAGCCGTTATGGCAGGAGGAAAAGTTGAACTTCGGTAACGGCTCCAGACCGATCGAGCGCAACCGCTTCAGTTCTTCCTTGAATTTTTCTTGGGACCAGCTTCCCCGCACCGCCAATTCGGGGTGGCGCTTCAGCTCGACAGCCTCACCCATATCGATCAGCACGGTATTGATTTTGCAGGTCGGCAAAAAATCGGTGATCTTTTGCCATGTGGCATCATCGGTTGCCAGATAGTCCCGATAGCACCAATCGATGCACTCCTTTTTATAAAGCTTTGCGTTGCCGGGCTTTTGCCACATATTGCCGCCTAAATGCAGCAGCGATATGAATCTTTTTTGTTTCATGGAAATCCCCCCTTTTTATTTATTCTATAAAATAACGGAGTAAAAAGCAAGAAAAATCTCATATAGTGCTATGAGGTGTTTTTTTATGCAAATTCTTCTGTGGATCATGACCTTGGGGGTTTTATTCGTGAACGGCTGGACCGATGCGCCCAATGCCATTGCGGCGGCGATCTCCACCGGCGCGCTCTCGATGCGCAAGGGGATATTGCTGGCGGCGGTGATGAATGCGCTGGGCGGGTGCGCCGCCATGATATTGGGGCAAAAGGTGGCGGAAACGGTCTTTTATCTCGGCGATTTTTCGCCCGACGCGGCGGGGACGGCCGCCTTGGCGGCGGCGATGCTGGCGGTGATCCTTTGGGCGGTGATTGCCTGGCGGTTCGGCATTCCCACCAGCGAAAGCCACGGGCTGATGGCGGGCATCCTGGGTGCGGCGCTGGCGCAAAGGGGCGGCGGCATCTCGACGGTGGCGTTGGGTCGGGTGGCGGTGGGCTTGGTGCTTTCGGTGGGGCTTGGTTTTATTCTTGGACGGCTGCTGGCGCAACTTTTTCGCCAATGGAATTTTTCGCCGCGGCTTTGGCGGGGCGGGCAGATCGTATCCGCCGCCCTGATGGCCTTTACCCACGGCCTGCAGGATACCCCCAAATTTGCTTCGATGCTGCTCCTGGCGCAGGGCGGGGCGGGGTTTGCTCTGCCCCTTTGGATCCTGCTCGGCTGCAGCGGCGTAATGAGTCTCGGCACGCTGCTGGGCGGCGGGCGGATCATCCAAACGGTGGGGAATAAGATGGTGCGGCTTACCGAGCGGGAGGGCTTTGCCGCCGATCTGGCGGGCTCGATCTCTCTGTTGCTTTCCACTCTGCAGGGGCTTCCCGTCAGCACCACCCATGCCAAAACCTGCGCCATGATGGGGGCGGCGGAGCATTCGGTTAACGGCCGCGTGGCAGGCTCCATGTTTGCAGCATGGTTGCTCACCTTTCCTGCCTGCGGAATTTTGGGCTTTTTGCTGACAAAAGCGATTTTTTTATTTGCATTCTGATTCTTTTATGCTATACTCTTTCTAAAGAGGTGAAAAACCGTGGAGAGCATCGTTTGGAATCCTTGGCACGGATGCAAAAAATATTCCGAGGGCTGCCGCCATTGCTACGTTTATCGGCGGGATGAATCGGTGGGGCGGGATGCCTCCGAGATCAGCCGCAATCAGGATTTCTATCTGCCTGCCGCCCGCAACCGCAAGGGGGAGTATAAGATCCCTTCGGGCACGGTGGTGTTCGCCTCCATGACCAGCGATTTTTTTCTGGAGGAGGCCGACCCTTGGCGGGATGAGATCTGGGCGCTGATCGCCCTGCGGCGGGATCTTCATTTTATGATCATCACCAAGCGGATCCTGCGGGTGCAGCAATGCCTGCCCGCCGATTGGGGGGAGGGTTATCCTCATGTGACCATCCTCTGCACCATGGAGAATCAGCAGGAGGCCGACCGCCGCCTGCCCGCTTTGCTTAAACTGCCCGCCAAGCATAAGGAGATCATCTGCGAGCCGCTGCTCTCTGCCATTGATTTCCACGGTCGGCTGACGGGCGAGATCGAGGGGATGACCGTTGGCGGCG
>JAFQKO010000072.1 GCA_017396865.1 Clostridia bacterium
ACCACCTTCGTAAGCATATTCGAACAACATATAGTTATTGCCATCGATGGTAATCTCACCGATTTCGGTTTTGTTCCAAGTGTTGTGATAAGAGGTTCCGATCAGAGAACCGTCTGCAGAACCAATCTCAATGGCAACGAGAGTACGGATATAAGCATCGGTCTTACCGGTGTTCTCGACAGTAACAAACTTATCCTGTGCATTAGAAGCGGCCTTGAAGACATCCATACCGCCGTAAGAGTCAACCTGAGTCATACGGACAATAGTGGAATCCCAATCCCAACCGGGACCGTTGGTAACAAGTGCGGAAGGCAGCAGGGGCTTTGCCTGTGTGAAGTCCTTCAGCACATAGCTTGTTACATCGTCGATGGTATCGGTTGCATAATTACCGTTTGCATCGACAACACGCTCATACTCGTGTTGCTCAATGGACACGTTGCCAAGGGTCATTACGTTGACGTCGCTGTCGGTATCCTGCAGATAAGCAACGGTGCCTGCGATGGAAAGGGCAGCCACAGAAGCCAGAGCAGTTACGCTCAGCAACATCTTCTTAACAGAAAACTTTGCCATGGTTTATTTCTCCTTTTTATAATTTAAAAATTAATTACGTTTTTTCGGGCGGTTGCCCGGGGCTCATTTACTCTTGCGCTTGCGCAGAATGAGCCCCACGGCAATGGCCAGCATCAGGGCTACGCCGCTGATGATCATCACCCAAAGAACAAGGTGATAGTTGCTGTGATCACCGGTATCGGGATCACCCGGATCGGGTTTAGCGGGCGGCTCAGGCTTAGAAGGCGGCTCGGGCTCGGCGGGCGGCTCATAGTGGTAGATATTTTCAAACTCTGCCACAACCTCATCCACGCTCATGCCGTTCTGCGTGATCAATGCCTCAAGCTGATGGGCCTCGTTGTGATAAACCTCGATCACAAGCTCATAAACTACGTCGCTATAGGTGACGTGCTCCTTGCCGTCGTTATACTCAAACAAGGTATAGGTGAAGGTCTTGCCTGCATCCGCATCGGTAAAGACGAGATCAAAGCTTGCAAGTCCATTTGCATCGGTAACGACCTTATGCTCGCTGCCGCTGCCTTCGTTTCTCAGAACAAAGGTGAAATCGGAGGGCGCCATCGTGCCAACACCGGTTACCTTCACTACCTTATTGACCTTGACGGGGACCGAGATATCCTCGGCAGGCAGATAGGTATTGGTGAAGCTCGCATCCACAAGGAAGCGATCCTGCTCGGCATCATACCGTGCCTCCACCCCATCGGAAACCTCGATGGATTGAATTTCAAGCTGTCCGTCCATCGTTTCGTCGCCAACCAGGGCGGTCAGGGTATGCACCGTTTGATCGTAGGCAAGACCTGCGTCGGTGCCCTTCAGTTCGGAAAGACGGAACTGATATTCACCCGCCCGCTTAAAGCTGATGGCGTTCAGCAGATCGGTGAAATCAAATTGGGCAAAATCGGGATTCTTCGCATCATAGCGGATCACGCGGTCGCCCAGGGTCTTCCATTGCTCACCGTCCAGCATCTCCAGACGAACGGTGAAGGAATCGCCCTCCTTCCACTCTCTGCCGACCAAGCTCTTGGTACCCTGCAGCGTGATGCAATTATCGGCCACCTTCGGCTTATAAACGTTGGTAATCTCTGCAATGGCGGCGTGCTCGGTATTGACCGTTGCGGTGGTGGTGGAAATTCCGTTCTTCACTGAGAAGCCGGGCAGGTCGGTGGGCAGCTCCCGAACGGTCGCTACCGTACCGGCATCGATACCCTCGATGCCGATGGCCTGACCGGGACGCAAGGTCAGCGAGAGAACGCCCCGTTTATCGGCGGTAACCGTACCGCCGTCGGTGGTTTCGAAAACGTACTCGGAATAATAACCGCCGAGCGCAACTTCAAAATCAAAGGTAATGTTATCGGGGATCTTATAGCCCGCTCCCAGCGGATGCTCCAGCTTTTTGGAGACCACCAGATCGCTCAGCGCGATCTCCTGCGGCATAAAGCGATTGACCACCGGCGCGGTTTGCGCACGCACAAAGGCGTGGGTGGCGGGAACCAGCATCCCTGCAAACAAAAGCATCAGAAGCAACAACGCCGATGCGCGCTTTACAATATGCAATTTACCCATGGCGTTATCGCCTCCTTTCTCCTTTTTATTTATCCTCGGCCGATCAGATTACTTAAGGGTGTTATAGAATACGGTTGCGCCGTCCAAGCTCTTGATCAAAAGACCGTAGCTGTGGCTGGTGGAGAATGCATTATACAAATTATCGGCCATAGCCTGATCCTTTACGTAGAACGTAATTGCGCTGGCATCTCCATTCTCCTTATTGGTGAAATACATGCTGCCGCTTTCAAAGGTCACGCTGTCGCTGTAAATATAAACCTCTTTCAAATTTGCACAGGCACGAGCAACGTAGTTTGCGATCGTTACGTCCTTGGCGTTGATCACGATCTTCTCCAAGCTGCCGCAAGCGCCGAAAGCCTGCTTGCCGATATAGGTTACGTTTTGAGGAACGGTGATTTCCTTAATGCCGCTCTGCTGGAATGCGCCTTCATCGATATAGGTAAGGCTTTCGGGCAAAGTAACCTCTTCCAAAGCGGGAGCTTTGCAGAGGGCGCGATTATTCAGGCGCTCAATCCCCTCGCCAACGTAAACCTCGGTGACCTCAGATTGACCGTCGGAAAGAATGCCGCGATACAGAACGGTGCCGCCATCGGAATTTACGGTAGCGGTCTTACCCTCGATAACATAGGCTACACCTTCATAATAAGTATCAACTACGGGAATATCCATACCGCCCATCCACTCGGCTGCCTTATCGGCAGATGCGCCAAAGGCGGTGTCGAGAGCGGTCTTGGCATCGGAAAAGCCTGCCGCCTGAACAGCTTGGGAGAGGGCGATGATTTCATAGGTTCCGCCCAGCAGCTCCATATCCTCGTTGGTTGCATGATGGGTCAAAACAGCCTGAAGCAAAGAGGGATGAGCCTGATTGCCGGCTGCGAGGGCCTTCTGATAGGTTGCCTCCCAAACAAAGTAGCGAACGTTATCAACGGTGATAAAGCCCACTTCTGCCCACGTATAGAGATCGCTGCCATTCGTATTGATCATGATCTCCGCTCCGTTAGCGGCCTCACCGATGGTCATCCCAACGGGGCACTCAAAAGCAAGAATGGTGCGGAAATAAGCATCGGACTTACCGGTATTCTCAACGAACACCATCTTATCCATCACGTTGGAGAGATTGTTGTCATCCCAAAGACCGTTGCCTGCGGTACCGGTGTATACGTAGTCACCCCAGAAGAACAGATCCTCGTCATTCTGCTCTGCACTGTAGTCAGTAGAAACGTTGTTTTTAGGAACTGCGGGATAAATTGCCTGACCCTTCTTAAAGGGAACCAGCGCGCCTTCCTTCACGCCGTTGCCTGCGCCCATATCGCCTGCATCATGAGCAACGCCTTCGGCGCGCTGATATTCGTGCTGCTCGATGGAAACGTTGCCAAGAGTCATTACGTTGACGTCGCTGTCGCTATCCTGCAGATAAGCAACGGTGCCTGCGATGGAAAGGGCAGCCACGGAAGCCAAAGCAACTACGCTCAGCAACATCTTCTTAACAGAAAACTTCTTTGCCATGGTTCTTTTCTCCTTATATAAATGAAAAAATTAAACAAGATTTTCAAACCACTCTACCAAATTGGCGGCGGTAATATCGCCGAAGCCCGCCTTCAGGGCAGTCTCTGCGCCAACCGATTCAAAGCCTGCGGTCTGAACAGCCTGGCTCAATGCGATCACATCATAGGTTGCGCCAAATTGGCTTACAACCGCCGCATCGGCAGCGCCATCCATACCAACCTGCAGAAGGCTGGGGCGGGAAACGGTGCCGGGCTTGAGGGGAACGTTATAGGTTGCCACCATCACGCCGTAGACCTCGCCGTTCACGGTAACGGTTTCGGGGATATTCCCCTCGCCGCCAAACGCCCAATCGAAGCGGGAATCATTGTTCAGGTTAAAATGAATCATGCCCTGGCCACCGGCGTTGGTTGCCTTCGTCTCATCATATTCATAAAGGAAGATGGTGCGATAGTAAACGTCATCGTTGCCGGTATTCTCGACAAAAACGAACTTATCTTGCACGCCCTTCAAAGCAGAATCCCAAACGCCTGCGGCATAAGGGGCGTTAACGTCGGCAGTTACCAAAGCACCGAAATTAACATAAGCCTCATCAGCTGCAACGCCGGGAGCCCATGCCGCGGGATCGTTGGCATCCTTGCCGCTTGCAATATATGCGGCGGGCATCAACTTTTTATTCTGAACGTAGTCCTGCAGATCAGCGGGGGTCTGCTGATCCTGCTGCGTCATATCCACACGCTCTTTTTCGAGCTGAACGATCTCAACCTTACCGAGGGTCATGGTATTGACATCGGAATCGGTGGAGGTCAAAAACGCATAGGTGCCGCCGATCACACCAACCGTTGCAACAACGGTGGCGATCACGATCAACAGAACGCTCTTTAACGTCAATTGCTTCTTCATCGGTTATCTCCTTAGGCAATTTCGGTCCAAGCGGCGTAAGCGGTATCGATGTTCTCCTGCTGCACAGCATAACCGGTGAAGGTCAGGGTGGGCAGCTTAGCGGGATCCAGAGCGTTGAGCATATTCTTGGTTACACTCTCCAGAACGGTTACCTTATCGTCGGTCAGCACGTGGAATGCGGTATCGGCGGTAACGGCATCCACCTCGCGGTAGAAAACGCCTGCAACGTCGGCACCGTTGTCATCCTTCAGCTGAGTCCAGCCGGTGGCAATGGTGTAGGTCATGAAATCGTCGAACTTGGGATCGGCAGACTCCTCTACCTTAACAAACAGGTAGCAAGCCTCGCTGCCCTCCAGCACGGTGATGATAGGATCCTTGGTAATATCGCTGCCGGGCATCATCTTGTAGGTGTTGGTGTTGGCATCGCCGTCGTTGTCGAGCTGGGTATCGGTCTCAACGAGGGTGATATCGATATCACCGTAGGTAAAGGTGTTGGTAACGGCATCGGTCTGGGTGATCAACCAAGCAACGGTACCGCCGACTGCGCCGCCAAGCAGCAGAACAACAGCGATCAGCAGAGCGCCAACCTTGGTTCCTGCCTTGGTAACAGCATTGTTGTTTTGATGTTTTGCTTTGTACATTTTTGGAATCTCCTTCCTTATTTAAAATAATTTTTTAAAATTAGTCGACCTGTGCGTCGAATGCGGTCCAGGCGGCATCCTCTGCATTTTCAAAGCCGCTCACCTGAATGGCATGGGCATTGAAAACCATCTCAAACTCGCCGTTGGTGCCGTAGAGTGCCTGCAGATCTGCACCGTCCAGAACCGAGGGAACTGCCAGCGTTTCAAAGAGAGCGGGCAGCTCAACTGCGCCGTTCAGACCGGAAACGGTGGTCTTATAGCGATACTCATAAACCAACGTATCGTTGGCGGTATCTTCGGTAATTCCCTTCAGGATCCAATCTGCGTTCAGATCGGTGATGAAGTCGTCCAGCTCCAGGTTCTTATCATTCATGATCGCCTTCAGATCTGCAGCGTTCTTCAGGGTCATCATGATACGAACGTAGGCCTCCTCGCTACCATCCAGAACCGTAACGGTGGGGTCCTTGGTGTAGCTTTCACCGGGGATCAGATGGTAGGCGTTCTTCTTGGTATCGTTGTCGCTGTCCACGTCGGTTTCATCGAGGGAAAGCTGCACGTCACCAACCGTAAAGGTGTTGACCGCCTCATCTGCGTCGATCAGGTAAGCCAGCGTACCGGCCACACCTGCTGCTACCAGCGCCAATACGCAAGCGATCAGCGCCAATACTTTGCCGAGAGATTTTTTCTTCATGGGTCTTTCCTCCTAATTAATTTACAAATTTTCACGTCCTCGCAGATATTCCGAAAGAAATACCAGCGCAACGATAAATCCAATGGTTAAAATCGAAACGATCCTGCCTGCCGCCGTTTGCAAAAAAGCTGCCAGCACGCCCAGACCGGGAATGGAGAACACCGGCGTTCCGATCACCCGCGCGGCATCCACAAGATTATGATCGGCCTCTTCGTTGGCGTCGCCCTTGGTGCGGAACGCAAGCGAATTACCGTCCTCAACGATTTCTATGATTCGATGGGTTGCTACCGTTTGACTGCCAGCCATGTGAAAGGTGATCACATCCCCCGTAAGCAGCGCCTCGGGAGCAGCCTCCTTAACGTAGATCAAGGACCCTGTCGGATACTCGGGCTCCATCGAACCGGAAAGAATCGTATAGGGCTCTACCCCAAACAATCGCACACCGACCAGCAGAATCATTAAAATTACCACGATCGCAATCAGAACCGTCGAGGAGATTTTAAGTACCTTAGACAAATTCTAGCCACACTTTCCTTTTTAATATGCTCTGTCATTATACACCTTCAAATTAAATTTGTAAAGGGCTTTTTGATGGAAATTAAAAATAATTAACATTACTTTTTTAATTGCAACTTAGGTTTGACATTTTTCTCAAAGTCTCATCGTATTTTTTACAAAAAAACACCCCGCTTGCCTCGCAAACGGGGTGAAAAATTATAACGTTTTTTCGATTTCAAGCAGCAGGTTTTTCGCCTTGATCACGTCCTTGCGCTGCTCCTCGCCTTTGATCTCGCGCTCAATGGTATAGGGACCGGTATAGCCGCAATCCTTCAGCCGCTTCAGCACGAGGGGGAAGTTTGCAAGGCCGTCGCCTGCGGCACATTCCTTGCCGAGGTGCATCCCGTCGGTGGGATAGAAGCCATCCTTGATATGAACGTCGCGAATGTACTTGCCGAAGACCAGAACCGCATCGGCGGCGTTGCCCTTGCCGTAGAGCATCACGTTGGCGGTATCGAAATTGATACCAACGTTATCCATGCCGATCTCCTCGATGGCACGCAGAACGGTAACGGGGGTCTCCTGACCGGTCTCAAAGAGGAACCATTGATTACGCTCCTTCAGCACGGTGCAGATCTTTTTAATGGAAGCAACGGTGCCGCGGAAATCGGCATCGTAATAGTTTTCAGGCAGGAAGCCAACGTGGGTTGCGATCTGGTTAACGCCCAGCTTCATGGCAAATTCCGAGCCGAGCAGCAACTCCTTTTCCCGCAGGAAGCGGTATGCGGGGGGAACGAGGCCGTTGACCATGGGGCCGTAGGTGAAGTTCCATTCAACGGGGCCGCTGTAGCCGCACCAAAGGGTGCTGATGGTGATGCCGGTTTCGGCAACAGCCGCATTGATCTCGGCCGCCTTTTCATCGGTATAGAGGGACATATCCCAGATGCTGAGCTGGCAGCTCTGCAGGCCGATCTCCTTGGCCTTTTTCAATTCGTCCAAAATAACGGTGTTTGCGCGATAAGGAATGGTTACTCCGATTTGCATAGCTTATACCTCCACGATTTTTCCGCCGTTTTCGGCGCTTTCTACTAATTTCTTGACCAGGTCGACCGTCTTTGCGGCGCTCTCGAGTGTATTGCGGGTATTTTCAACCTCACCTAAAATGGTGCGGGCGAAATAAAGGCTTTCCTCGGCCATATGGCTGGTGGTTGCCTCGATCTTCACCTCATAGGGCTCGCCCTCATCGGGATAAACGACAGTGGTGCCCTTATGCCCCACCTCAATGGTGCCCTTTTCCAGATTGATGCGGCAGCTTGCGCGGAACTTGGTGCTGTTTGCTTGACCCCAGTCGGCAATGGCGCTGACTAAAATATCATCGTAGTGGAAACGGCTGTGGATGGTGGTGAACTTGGTGCGGGCATCGTTGGCAACCGCGGTCACCGCCTTAGGCTCGCCGAACAGGAAGCGGATCATATCCACGTCGTGGATATGCAGATCCATGCCAACGCCGCCGCAACGGTCATAGTCGTGGAACCAGCCGTCGAAGCCCCAGCGCGGCATCGAGCTTAACCGCTCAAAATAGGCGCTTTCCACCTTGCCGTATTTGCCGCTGTCGATCAGCTCCTTCAATGCAAGGTACAAATGATCGAACCGCAGGCACATGCCGATCATCAGCTTTTTGCCGCTTTCCTCGGCGGTCTTGATCATCTGCTCGCATTCGGCAGCGTTCAGCCCCATCGGCTTTTCGCACTGCACGTGATAGCCGCGGCGCAGCAGCTTGCAGGCATATTCACAATGAAGGTAGGTAGGCAGGCAGATATCAATGATATCCAGTTCCTCCTTTTCCAGCATCTCCTCCAGATCGGTATAAGTACGGTATTCCTTCTTGGATTCGCTTTCGGCGCCCTGATTGATGGCCACCAGATTGGTAAACTGCTCGGGATCAATATCGCAAAGCGCCACCAGCTCGACCGGTGCGTTCTGCTCGGCGAGCTGCTCATAGCCCTTTCGATGGGAGCGGGCAATGCCGCCGTAACCTAAAATTGCAACCTTTAACATCGCAATTTCCTCCTTGCTTTTTTCTTAAGTCCATGATACAATACTACCTGATAAAATAAAATGTATTTTTGTTCGCGTTCATTATATTTTTGTTCAGAGGTATAAAAGTATGGCCTATCGTCACCACCGCTCCGCTCCCCTCTTTCGGGTGCAGGATCTGGTTACTATCCATTACTATGAGATCGATGCGGATTATCGCTTCGAGGGGGAATCCCACCCCTTTTGGGAGATCGTTTACGTCAACGACGGCGCGATCCATGCCCGCAACGGCGATGCCGATTGGAACGCATCGGCGGGCGAGCTTTTATTTCATGCGCCCGATACCTTCCATCTTGCCGAGGGCAACGGAACCGATCAAGGGCATATCTTTATCATTTCCTTTTCCTGCCGCTCGGCGGCAATGGAGCAATTTCGCGACCTCAAGCTGCGGCTGCCCTCCAACCTCAAAAACCTCATCTCGGGCATCATGCTGGAGGCCAACAATTTTTACGATATGGAGATCGACGGCCTCTATCCCCTGCCGAATGCGCCGCAGGGCGGCGATCAGATGATCCGCCTTTATCTGGAGCAGCTTTTGATCCAGCTTTACCGCAGCCGCACCGCCCATACCGTTGCGCCCAAGCCGCAGGATCTGCTCAGCGAGATGATCCTCTATCTCAACAGCCGCGTTTACGACACCCTCTCCCTGCCGGAGCTTTGCGCCCACCTGCACTACGGAAAAACCTTCCTTTCCGGCCATTTCAAAGCAGAAACAGGCAAAAGCATCATGCAGTATTATCGCAGCCTGAAGATCAACGAGGCCAAGCGGCTGCTGCATGAGCAGGCGCTGACCGTTTCGGAGATTTCCGATCTGCTTTGCTTTGATACCCCGCAGTATTTTTCGCGGGTGTTTAAGGCCGAGATCGGGGAAACGCCGGGCGAATACCGATCCGGCACAATGCATTAAAAAAAGCGGTTCGCAAGAACCGCTTTTTTAATTGATTCAGATCGGGAACCCTACCTTGAGCGACCCGTTACTTTCATACATACGAACGAGATACCAGGCACCGTCGATCTTCAAAGCAATCATCTCTTCCTCATCGGTTTTTTCGCCCTTTGAGCCTTCGATCGTAAGATCAACCTCAAGCTCATAGCCTTCCGTTACCGATTCTGCGGGAATATAAAAGGTTTTCTCCAAGTATTCGGCAGCTCTTTCCAGCTTTGGCTCGCTGAGCTCTTTTTCTTCCGTCAAGTCATAAGAAACCGTATACTCCTCGCCGTATTCTTCTTCAAGATTAATACGCTGTCTTTCAAACCGATCTTCAACCTGATAGAGATACTCAGCCTTTGAGGTGTTTTCATAATCCTCTATATAGTCCCAACACTCGGGAGGAAGCATATCCTCAACCTGATCATAATTTCCCTCATAAAGGGCAAGCGCCTTATCCAAGGCCGAGGAATAGCTGCCGCCTCCTCCGCCGAGGAAAACGATCAATAAAACGGCAGCAACCGCAACAACCAACAAAGCGGCGATGATGCCGATGATCAGCTTGTTATTGCTCCGAGGCGCGGGCGCTGCATAAGCGCCGGGTGCCGCATAGGCGGGTGCGCCGTAGGCAGGGGCCTGCGGTGCAGTATAGGCAGGGGCCTGCGGTGCAGTATAAACCGGCACTTCGGGCGCAGGCGGCACATTATAAGTGGGTACTTCAGGAGCGGGGATGGTATAGCCGGGTGCTTGGGGTGCGGGGGCGGCCGCAGGCAGTTCGCTCTTGGTGCCGCAGCTCGGGCAGAAAACAGCAGCGTCATCTAACTGCTTGCCGCAGTTTTGGCAAAATTTACTCATGGGAAATCCCTCCTGTGCCTTATTAATTGAAGCATATCACAAATGTTGCATTTTGTCAACAAAAAACAGCGGTCCTTGCGGACCGCTGTTTTAAAATCAATCTTCTACTCTGTATACACAGCTTTGAGCCGCGTCGAAGCTCACACTATAAGAACCGTCATCCTCATAATAAGAGAATACATAGAAATCACCGTCGATTTCAACTACCGAGTAAGTTTGGGTATCAGAGTCTTCATACCCATTCCAGCTTGCTGTGTACTCACCCTTAACATCGTATACAGCACTTACATTCGACGCCTTGATGTCGTATTCTGCTTCCAACGCCTCAGCAATGCCCTCTACCTCATCGGAATCCAATTCTTCGCATTCTTCTTCCGAGAACGAGACAGAAACGGAAATTTCCGACACACTATCGCCATAACGCTCGTCGCATCTTTCGATAATCTCGTCCACAGACATATCGTATTCATCTTCAACCCATGCCCAGTACTCTTCCGGAGCCAGATCGGCGATCGCATCAAAATCACCCAAATCAACATCAATGCTCGTATCGATCGCACCCAAATAACCGCCGCGACCGCCACCAAAGAGAAGGATCACCAGAACAACGATCACTGCAATGGCTGCAACGGCAGCGATAATGCCGATCATCAGCTTCTTATTGTCCTTGGGTGCGGGAGCCGCATAACCTTCGGGCGCAGCATAAGCGGGAGCGCCGTAGACAGGTGCCTGGGGTGCAGTGTATGCAGGAGCCTCGGGTGCTCCGTAAGCGGGTGCCTGGGGTGCAGTGTATGCAGGAGCCTCGGGTGCACCGTAAGCAGGAGCCTGGGGCGCAGTGTATGCAGGAGCCTGGGGCGCAGTGTATGCAGGAGCCTCGGGTGCGGGTGCTGCTGCAGGCAGCTCATCCTTGGCACCGCAGTTCGGGCAGAAAACGGCATTATCATCTAACTGATTGCCGCAGTTTTGGCAAAATTTACTCATGGGAAAACCTCCTAAATTTCATTATATAGAAGCATAGCACATTCAAAACGTTTTGTCAATCAATTCCCCTCCCGAATATCGACTCGGGGGTTGACAATCGCCCCGTTTTCATTTAAAATATACACCGACCCAATGATGCAGCAGCTGCCGCAACACGAGAAATACCGAGCGAGCCTCCGCTCGCGACGGATTTGTCGATGTTGCAAAGGTCTTGCTGATCAAGGCTTTTTCTGCGCAGAATTTTGCAAGCACGGGCAGAAACCCTATAATTAAATAAGTTAAATAATATGCGGGCGTGGTGGAATGGCAGACACGATAGATTTAGGATCTATTGCCTCAAGCGTGCAGGTTCAAGTCCTGTCGCCCGCACCAAAACAAAAGGATACCCTTGCGGTATCCTTTTGTTTTCGTTTGGGGGATGTGCTCTTGTATCTGCCCGCCATCGGCGGGAGCAGCGCCGGAAGCGCCTGCGCTTCCAAGTCCTCTTGGGGGAGTTCAAGTCCTGTCGCCCGCACCAATCAAAATCCGCATCACGATGCGGATTTTTTCCTTATAAAAGGAACAAGAAGAAAGAGTAGACTTCCTTTCTCCTTGCAATCATTAATATTAGTGCATACTTTAGGTTTTACCTATTTTTCTGCGGTCGGTGCCTTTTTTAACAGTTTAATAAAGACCACGGTAACGCTGTTGCGTACCGTGGTCTTTTGCTTTTGATACAAAAATGCGCAGAAATACTGCCCAAGGCTTATTTTTTAGGCGCGGGGGCTTTGCCCAGCATTTTATTATAGAGAGCGGCTGCTTCGTCGATGGGGCCGTCGAAGACCTTTTCGCCATCCTTCATCAGGATGCCGCGGCTGCAAAACTCTTTTGCAACCGCCACCGAATGGGTAACGAACATCAGGGTAAGGTTGCCGTCGGCCAGCATTTCATTGATCCGCGCAACGCACTTGCGCTTGAAGGATTCATCACCAACGCTCAGCGCTTCGTCCACGATCAGGATATCCGGCTGAATATTCACGTTGATGGAAAAGCCCAGCCGCGCCTTCATACCGCTGGAATAGGTACGCACCGGCTGATCGATATAATCGCCAAGCTCCGCAAAATCAACGATTGCAGGCTCCAGCTCGGCAATCTCCTTATCCTGCAGACCGAGAATATGACCCTTTAAATAAATATTTTCACGGCCGGTAAACTCCGGATCGAAGCCCGCCGAAAGCTCCAGCAGTGCACCGACACGCCCATCCACCGCGATCTCACCGGAGCTGGGGAATGCAACCTCGGTGACCATCTTCAGGATGGTGGACTTACCGGCACCGTTTCTGCCGAAGAACGCCACCGACTCTCCCTGCTTGATCTCAAAGGAAAGATCCTTCACCGCAAACTTTTTCTTGCAGTTGCGATGGCGAAACAGCGCACCGATCAGGCGATGCTTGCTGTTTTTATAAAGGTAATAAATCTTATTAACGTTGGAAAACCGAATTACTGTTTTTTTCTCCATCTTTACACCTCGCATCACAGAACGTCGGGAATCTCTTTTCTGAGCCGCTTATAGGCCCAAAGGGAAAGCAGCCAGAAGAGCAGAAGCCAGCAGAGGAAGCAAAGGCAACGCAGGGGATTTTCAAAGAACCAACGGTGATTCACAAAGCTGTTTCTAAAGCCTGTGATCAGGAAGGTGATGGGGTTTGCCGCCAGGAAATAGCGCACCCAGGTTGCATTGGAGACCGAATCGGCATCCCAAAGAATGCCCGAGAGCCAGAACAGCGGGGTAACAAACGCCTTGACCAGATTGAGAAAATCCTTGCTGATCGCCGAAAAGAGCGCCGAAAATTGCGCCCAAAGGGTAAAGAACAGGAAGGAAAGCACAATATACAGCGGAAGCTGCAGATAATAGATATTCGGCGGGAAGCCCATGATCCAATAAATCACCACCAGCACCGCCACCAAAATCACGTTGATCATCATTTTGGAAAGGCTGAAGAAGGTGGAGATCACCGAAACGGGAAACTTCATCTTGGTAACCAAATAGGTATAGCGGCGAATACAGTCGGTGCCCAGCGTAAGCATATCCGCCATATAGAACCAGGGCACGATACCGCAGGCCAGCCAGAGGAAGAAGGGCACGCCGTTAACAGGTCTGCCGCTTCGCAGGCCGATCTCAAAGGCGAACCAATAGGTAAAGAGGGTCATACACGGCTTGATGACCGCCCAGCTCCAGCCCAGCGCCGCACCGCGATAGGTTTTCACCAAATCCGCTTTGGCCAGCTTAAATATCTGATGTACGTTTTGAGAATGATCACGAAGGATCTCTTTTAATACTTGGATCATAAATTCACTTCCGAAAAAGATTTTTTTACATAGATAGTGTTAGTATACCAAAAACAAATGAAAAAGTCAAGAAAACCCATTTAGACGCCGATCAACAAAAACCATATGCTCCTGCCGCCAAAACACCTTCGACAATTTTTGCAAAAAGGTTGACAATCTCAAATAATATATTTATAATTGAAGCAACTATACAGTAAAGGAGACAAAACCATGATTTGTCCTAAATGTAACCAACAGTTACCCGAAGGTGCTCTTCATTGCCCGTTCTGCGGGGAAGCTTTGCGGGTGCAGGCGCAGCCTCAGGCCGCTCCCGTTCCGCCCGCAATGGCACCCAACGGTACCGCTCCCGCACCTCAGCCCGAGTATGCAATGCCGCAGCCCGAGTATGCGATGCCGCAGCCCGAATATACCATGCCGCAGCCCGAGTATCCCATGCCCAACAGCTTTGAGGCACCCGCTCCCGAAAAGAAGAAGATGAACCTCAAGCCCATCATCATTGCGCTGATCGCATTGATCGTTGTTGGCGTTGGCGGCTTCTTTGCCTTTAAGTTTTTCTTCAGCGACACCTCCGGCTATCCCAACTACGTTCTCTATGAAAAGAACGGAAAGCTCTACTATTCCGATCTGAGCGAAGACGGCGGCGTTAAGATCACCTCCGACTTTGATTCCGAATACGGCGACGGTCTGCAAATGAGCAAGGATGGCAGCACCCTCTATTATCCCACGGATATCAGCGAAGGCAGCTACGAGCTTTGGAGCTGCGACGTCAGCGATCCCGAGGGCGCCGAGCGCATCGCCAAGAACGTGCGTGAATATTTCTTGCTTGAGAACGACGAGATCATTTTCCTGAAGGACAACGGCAAGCTCTATCGCTACGACGGCGAAGAAGCCGAGCTGGCTAAGGACGTTGCAAGCGTACAGCCGCTGACGCTCGATGGCGAGCTGATTATCTACTACACCGAGGAAGAGCGCAAAGCCACCGACTCCTCCGATGAGTACGATGAGTACGACGACTACAGCAGCACCATCAAAACCTATTACCTTATCAAGGGCTCCGATACCGAAGAGCTCGGTTCCGATATCCGCCCCGAGGGTGCCACCAAGGATATGGGAACCTTCTTCTACACCGATGCCGACGGCAATATGTTCAAGAAGAAGTTCGGCGGCGATGCGGAAAAGCTCGTTTCCGACACCAAGTCTACCTATGCAATCAACGCCGAAAAGGGCACCTTCTATTTCACCCGTGAAGCAGAGGGCGGCTCCGGCGCACTGGCTTATTTCGACGACGACATGGCAAGCTCCGATGCCGCTCTGACCGAGCCGGTTGAGCCTGTTTATCCCGACTACGACGCCTTCGATTCCTACGATGCCTACAGCGCTGCCTATGAGCAGTACAGCGCAGATTATACCGCATACAGAGAGGCTTATTATGCCTATCAGGATAAGCTGGAGCGCGATGCGCTGCGTGTTGACCTGAAGGAAGCCACCCTGGACGCAGGCGGCTATTCCCTCTACTACTACAACGGCAGCGAAGAGGTTGCCGTGGGCAACTCCGTTGCAAGCATCAGCACTCTTTACAACTACGACAGCATCGATAATTTCAAGAGCGTCATCACCTACAAACAGTATGATGACTCCGGCGTGACCAAGCTCAAGATGTCTGAGCTGACCTACTACGACGTAGACAGCGTTGTTTACAAGATCGAGGATCAGCTTTCCGGCAGCTACAGCTTCGGCTTGGCCTCCGAGGGCACCGCAGTCAGCCTGGGCAGCGAGTCCATTGACGACACCGAAGTCAGCTCGGACTACAAAACCGTTTATTATTCCATCGAGCCCAAGGCAGAAGGCGAAAATGACGATTACGTCGAGTGCGACATCTATAAGCTTTCCATCGACGGTACGCCCGGCAATCCCGAAGAGGCCGGCGAAGGCTATCGCTTCCGCCTGATCGGCGATAAGCTTTGCGTTTATGCCGACCGTGATTCCGAGGACGGCTCCTTCGAGCTGTTCGTTGACGGCACCTCCATCACCGACGATGCCTTCGGCGTCGACGACATCGACGGCGAGATCTACGTTCACACCGACGAGAAGAATGACGAATACACCCTCAATCGGCTGAACGGCACCGAGCTGGAAATGATCTGCGAGGACGTTAATGAGTACACAATCAGCGAGGACGGTACCGTTTACGTCGTCTCGGATGAAAAGGAAGACGAATACACACTCTCTTACGTAGACGGTGATGAAATGGTTGAGATCGCCGAAGACGTCTGCGACTACTGGTTCACGCCCGGCGGTGAGCTGGTCTTTGGTGCAGAGCCCAGCGGAAGCGAATACGATCTCTTCTACTGGGACGGCAGCGAAGCGATCCAAATCGACAGCAACGTTCGCCGTGTATATAATTATACCTACTACTTCGTCGAGGAAGAAGAATAATTCCTTAGGGCGAACCGTTAAACCGGAAAGAGCCGAAGCCCCTTCGGCTCTTTCTTTGGTTTGCCGCAGCATTCAAAAGAGCTTGAATGCTGCGGCAAGCCAAGCCTTCATCATGCTTAAAAGGAGATACTATCATGGCCTTTTGTATTAAATGCGGTAAGCAGATCCCCGATACCATTAAATTCTGCCCCTATTGCGGCGGTGCCAAATACAACCCGCCCGCACCTCAGCCGATGCAGCAGCCCGCACCCCAACCGATGCAGCAGCCCGCACCTCAACCGATACAGCAGCCCGCACCCCAACCGACGCAGCAGCCCGCACCCCAACCGATGCAGCAGCCCGCACCTCAGCCGATGCAGCAGCCCGCACCCCAACCGATGCAGCAGCCCGCACCCCAGCCGATGCAGAAGCCCGCACCCCAACCGATGCAGAAGCCCAAGAAGGAGAAGGCTCCGAAGGAAAAGGCGCCCAAGGAAGAGGGCGAAAAGAAGGGCGTCGGCAAAAAGATTCTTTTGATCCTGTTGGCAGTTGTTTTGCTGGCGGCCGTTGCCTTCGGCGTATATTGGTTCTTCCTGCGGGAGAAGCCGCGTGCCAACGCCTATACCATGTATCTGCAGGACGATCAGCTGTTCTTTGTTAACACAGCGGAGGGAACACCGATCCTGCTGACCAACCATGCCGATCCAAGCTTATCCGACTATGAAAACCTATATGCAGTGAGCAAGGACGGCTCGCTGGCCTACTTCCCCACCAACATCAATCCGCAGGTGCAAAGCTTTACCCTCAGCTATCGCCGTACCGAGCAGGAAAACGAAGCGGCCATCGACCTGCAAAGTGACCTGATCGGCTATCAGCTGATCAAGGAGGGAACGGTGGTTATCTACCTTACCACCGACTGCACCCTCTACTACCATAATCTGGCCCTCGACCGCAAGCTGGCCGAGAACGTAGCCGCCTTTTTCGCCGCCGAGGACGGCTCGGCTTATTATTATCTGACGCTCAACAACGAGCTCTATCAGCTCCTCGGCGAGGAGGCTCCCACCCTGATCGACAGCGAGGTCAACGCAATTCACCATGCCTCCGAGGATTTTGAGACCCTGCTCTATTCCAAGGGCAAAACCCTGCTGGAAAAGAAGCGTGATAAGGATGCAACGGTTTTGAGCGAGCAGTTCGTTCAATTCGAGGCGGTGCTGGAGAACGGCGCCATCGCCTATCTGGGCACCAATCAAAACCACAGCTACTATTCCTTCCTTGATGATCAGAACCGTGCCGCCGATGCCGAGATGGCGGAGCCGACCGATCCGAACGCCGCCGACGCAAGCTATCAACAAAAGCTGGGCCGCGATCAATTCCGCAGCGAGCTGAAGAACGCCTTCCCCGCCGCAGTATCCACCGCCCTCTACCTCAACCAAAACGGAACGGACACCAAGCTTGCCGAGGCTTGCAACGAGGTGGTTGCCTATCCCGAGCAAAACGTATTGCTTTATCGGGAGATCGACCCCAACGGCGTTGCCAAAACCGAGATGACCCGCCATGCCGATCTTGATGCCGCCAAGGCCTCGGTCGATGCAGTTTTGGAAAAGACCGCCCTTTGGAACGGCTATCTCAACGGCAGAACCTCCTTCCTGCGGATTTCGGGCATCTCCCCCATCGCCATGAGCGAGGATGGCAGCACCATCTATTATCTTGGCAGCATGGATCCCCAAAGCAGCCACCCCTACGGCAATCTTTGCTGCTTCTCGGTGGCCGAAAACTATGCGGAGGTTGCCGCCGAGCGGGTTTGCAGCTTCCTGCCGATCGGCGATACCGTAGCCTATGCCGTTTACGACAACAAGGAGCATCTGCTCTATCTCGACGACGAACAACTGACCGAGAAGGAAACGGTCGTTTATCCGCTGCCCGACGGCGTATTCTACCTGAGCGACAAAATCTGCTGCGCCACCCAAAACGGGCAAGCGAAGACCATCGCCGAGCAGGTGGATGCCATCTTCCTGCCCACTGATGGATATAAAACCATAACGTATTAGCGAGTATTTTAACGATGCGTGGGCAAAAATCCGCCTTTTTAAAACGGGGTTCGGGTTTAATGGCTCACCCTAACGTAACAAAAAATGAACGAAGCTTGGACGCTTCGTTCATTTTTATTTAATTCTCTTAGCGACAACGACCAGGCGGCCGTCGTCTACCGAATATTCGCAGGTGGAGAGGGTGAGCAGCTCATCGCCGTATGCGGCGGTAACGCCCGTTTCATAAAGGCTGCGCTGCTTGCACTTTGCCACGTAGGCCTCAAATTCCGCCGCTTCGGCGGCTTCGGTGAACTGATAATACTTGAACTCATTATCCGCCGTTGTTTTGAACACCGCTAAAACTTCATAGGTACCGTAGCCCTCCAAGGTATCAAACCGAACATAGCGATGCTTTTCAAAATATGCCTTGCCGCGATAATGGCGCAATCCTGCAAACATGGTGCCGTTGTCCATGTTATGGCCGTAGATAACGATATTATCGCCGCCCGGGATGATGCAGTCGGCATCGGCAAAGGGCACACCGTAGTAGCTGTACTTTTTATCGTAGCCGCGGCGCAGATAATATTCGGGATCCTCGGGAGTTTGCACAACGGGATAGTTGATCGCCGTTCCCTCGATGGAGATCCAGCCGACAAAATCCGCATTCTTCGCCGCCACCTCGGCATACTTTTCCGCCGCCGAGAGCGTCGGCTCCCCCGCCTCATTCTTCGGCACCTCGGGGATCAGCTCCTCCAGCGCCTCGAATTGCTCGGCGCTGTTGGCCTCCTCCCGAAGGTTTCGAATCACCATGAAGGCCGAAACGGCAAACACCACCGCCAGCGCAACCACAACGCTCCAATATAAAATTCGTTTCCAATTCCATTTTTTCATGCTACCATTATACAAACTCCCCTTGAACGTTGTCAAGGGGAGTTTTTTTATTTCAATTTTGCAACAACCGTTTCGGCACGACGCTTGATCTCATCAAGGTCGCCTTTTTCGATCAAATTCTTATCCACCAGCAAAGAGCCCATGCCGATGCCGCAAGCGCCTGCATCGAGATATTCCTGCATCTGCTCCACGCCGACACCGCCGACAGCGAGCAGCCGCACGTGGGAGAGCGGAGCGCTGACCGCTTTGATATAGCCTACGCCGCCCATCATGCTGACGGGGAACACCTTAACGAAATCTGCCCCTGCACGATGGGCGGCGGCGATCTCGGTAGGAGTCAGGGCGCCGGGGATGGAGACCAGCCCCAGCTCCTTCGTCTTTTTAATAATATCGGGATTGGTATCGGGCGAGATGATAAACTTACCGCCCGCCTGCTTGGTCAGCTCCACCTGCCGCTCGGTCAGCACCGTGCCGGCGCCGATCAGCATCTGATCGCCCACCGCCTCCACCAGCGCGGCGATATTGCCTGCGATCTCCTCGTCGGAGATCTTACCGGTGGCATCATAGGTACACTCCAGCAGACGGATGCCGCCCTCAGCGCTGGCCTTGGCATAGGGAATCAGCTTCTCGCGAGAAACGCCCCGCACGATCACGATCAGTTTTTCTTTTAAAATAGTCTCGATGGTATGATTCATTTCGTCCTCCGCAATGATTTCCAATATTCTTGATTTTCTGTTGTTCAAAAAGGCGATCCAAGCCTCGGGGTCGATAAACGCTTCCTTCTCCCCTGCCCGCACCCGATCCAATCGGCCTGCGGTATCGTTATTGCCCACGTGGTTGCCGAGGAACAGCTCCACCCGCTCACCCAGCAACCGCTCGATACTGCTCAAAAACTTTTGGCGGTTTTCGAAGGGCACGCCGTGCTCGGTTAAAAATTGATGGATCAGGGTATTGGTGCCCGCACCGCCGAACATACCTGCACGGTAGGTCTTTCCATCCTCCTCCACGTCGAAGAAGAAGGAAAGGGTTCCGTCGGTATGGCCGGGGGTCTCACAGCACAAAACGGTGGTATTCCCAAGGGTAACGGTATCGCCCTCCCGCAGTACGCCGTCGGGCTGAAAGAATTTCATCGGCCATTTGGAAAGAGAGGTATCCTCCTCGCCGTTGACCATTTTTTCATCCGCCGCGCCCACATAGGTCTTGGCATCGCAAAGCGCCAGCAGATCGGCGGTGGCGCCCGCATGGTCATAATGACCGTGGGAATGGAGGATGATCTTAACGTCTGCGGGCTTAAAGCCCAGCTCCGCCATATTCTCAATCACCGAATCGAGATATTGATCATAGCCGGGATCGATCATGATCAACCCCGCACCGGTATCGATCAGATGGGTAGAGGCGGGGCGGTTGCCTACAAAATACACGTTTCCGAACACCTTGCCCGGTTTAATATAATCCTTTTCGTTCAACATTATTTCAACCCCAAAAGATAATCCAGCCCTGCACGCAGGCGAACCCGCTCCTCCTCGGTTTCCACCGCGGAGCAGACGGAAAGAAGGTCGTAGTAGCGCTCTTTGGTTTCTTCATCGACGGTAACACCGATCTCGGCGATCGAGCTCGGCATTCCGTAGCCCTTCATCAGCTCGCGCAATGCCGTATTGTTCTCCTCTTCCCCATTGAAATGGTTTTGCAACAGCAAGCCGACACCAACAATCTCGCCATGAAGATAGGGGCTGGCCGTTTCATGGAACAGGGTGCGGGTGCTTTCATAGAATTTATGGGCCAGCGCCGTCTGGTTGGAGCCGCGGGCAATGCCGCTGATGACGCCCGTTCCCACCAAGGCGGTGAAGATCAACTGCTCCACCGTATCGGTGAGAAGTCCCTTTTCCATATCGGCAATGCAGTCCATGGTTTTGGTATTGAGGATCTGATAGGAATGCTTGCTCATAATATACGCCCAATCGAGGCCGAGGGGAAATTCCGTTACCGTTTCGTTGAAGCGTTGCTTAATTTCGACAAATTTTGCAAGGGCATCAAACACACCCGCCAGCAGCAACCGAACCGGCTGCTTGGCAATAATTTCGGTATCGGCCAGCACCGCATCCACCTCATAATCATAATGGCGGCTGCCGACGGTGCGCCCCTCGGGGGTATACCGCACACTCAAGGGAGTGTAGCAGGCGCAGGTGGCACTGGAGGTCGGCAGGTTGATCACGGGCAGCTTGGCATAATAGCCGCAAAGCTTGGCAAAATCCATCAGCACACCGCCGCCGACGCCGACGATGACGTCATAGCCTTCCTTTTTAGCAAGGTCGGCCAGCTCCATCGCCCGCTCATCGTTGCAGGTACCGGGATGCTCAACAAACAGATACTTAGCACAACCGGCAGATACGCTCTTTTCAATCTTCTCCTTGGTCAGCGAAAGGGCGGTCGGCCCGCCAACGATCAGCGGCGCTTTACCAAGGCGCAACACCTCGGCACCCACCTGACTCAGCAGCCCCGCCTCCTGCAGATAGCGGCCGCAGCCGATACGAAAGGATTTTTCACGAATGGGCATATTATTTTGCTCCTTTATCTTGATTTACTTTCATTTTAATGCTAAAATAATATAAAATCAATGGGTTTTATTGCCCAAAACTTTAGATTTATTGCGGAGGCGCCATGATCTTTAACGCCTACACCGAGCAACAAAATACCGTCGGCGGTTTTTCCGTCAAAAGCAGTGGGCATATCTTTGCCAAGCCGGGGCGGGAGATCAACCGTCCGCAGGGGCGGGAGGATTGGCTTTTATTCTACGTTGCCAAGGGGAGCGAGACCTTTTATCTGCCCCAAAAGGTAACGGCGCAGGCGGGCAGCTTCATTCTCTTTCGCCCCCACGAGCGTCAGCACCATATCTGCACGGCAGAGCGCACCTCGGAATTTTACTACGTTCACTTTAATGCGCCCGCCGATTTTGAGCCGCCCTTCGAAACGAGCGTTGTTTATTCTGCCGAGCCGCGGCGGGCGGTGGCGATGCTTTATG
The DNA here is from genome assembly GCA_017396865.1 of Clostridia bacterium. The sequence continues at coordinate 21,905 of JAFQKO010000072.1, forward strand.
AGGCGCTGATCGAGGAGATCCTGCAAAAGCTGCCCTGCTATGAAAAGCTCTGCGTTTATAAGCTCCACGAGCTGCTGACGGTTTTGGAGCGCAGCCTGATCCACGATACCCATCCGCTGGGAGATTATTTTGATAAGATCGCCTTCATCGTTCAGCAGATGAACAAGGACTATCAGAATCCCCGCTCTTTAGAGGAATATGCCGCCGAATGCGGCATCAGTAAATATCATTTTTTGCGGGTGTTTGAGCAGGTGACGGGCTCCACCCCCATCGAGTATCAAAACCGCATCCGCATCGAGCAGGCAAAGCTCCTGCTGGAGGAGAGCAACACCCCCATCAGCGAGATCGCCGCCCGATTGGGCTATACCTCTCCCGCCTATTTTTCCGATGCCTTTAAAAAGAAAACGGGGCTTTCGCCCTCTCAATACCGAAGAAGAATATAATAAATATGGCTGTCGCTTATGCGACAGCCATATTCTATTTATTCAATTCAAAGTAGGCTCCGTCCGGAACCGTGCAGATCGGTGCATCCTTACCGGGATAGGCAAAGGACGGTATTTTCGTGGATTCCGCCGCAATGAAAACGTATCCGTTTTGGGCCTTGCGGAACACGTAAACGTTTTGATACGGATCGTCCGTTTTGCAGATCAGCTTATTGCCTTCGATCGTATAGGTACCCTGCGCCACGTAGGTATCAAATACATGGTGCTTGAAGATAAACCGATGGTCCTTTTCCCACAGAAGCAGCGGATTTTTCCACCCTTCCATATACTGATAACGATAATCCGTCCAAACACCGCTCGGCAGATAATATGCACTCTCATAATGCCAAATCCGTATTTCGACATCATCCGGCGTCATCTCCGGTATACCGATAATCAAATCCCGATAATACCCATCTTGGGGTTTAAGCGTTTCATCCATCATCATGATCATTCTATTATATTTCAGCACATCAAAGGTGCTGTAATCATGATGCAGAGAACCGCCGTCTTTCATCATATAGTTATACTGATTCTCGCAGCAATATTCAAAATTACGTTTCCACTCGGCGTAGAGCAAATCAATCACCGCGGGGTCGGCAGCCAGCGCTTCCCGCAGCTCAACGGTCTTGCCATCTACCTCGATATAAAAGTTTTGAATGCCGTAATAATAGATTTCATAATCGAAATGCTTCCCCAAAGCCCCTTCGGTCAGCCGTTCCATCGTTTTCCCGCCGGTATATTCCACCTTCTTAACGACGGTGGGCATTGCCTCAACCTCTTCCTGAAGCCGCAGATAGAGCGGCTTTTCCTTAGAGGACGGAACGGTAACAATCGTGCTCTCCGATTGCTCCTCCGAGGGCTTTTCCTCTGAGGGCTTTTCCTCCGAGGGCGCTTCATTCGAGGCTTGCTCTTCCTCCTGCTGTTGCTCCGCTTCCAAAACCAACGGCTCATTTTCTTTCGCTTCGGTCACAACTGTTGCAGCCGTTGCAGAGGAACCCTCCTCTTTTTTACAGCCGCACATAACCATCGTAAACAGTAAAACTACCATCAAAAGTAAACTGATTTTTCGTTTCATAACAGAGAGTCCTCCTTTTCCGCTTTTCTTCTGATTTCATTATAGCAAACGCCCCAAAACGTGTCAATCGATTCTGAAAAATGTAACATTAATGTAACATTTTCTTGTTAAACCTTCACAAAAAACACCATACATTTTTATGTAAAAAGCCTGCGATGCCAAAGCATCGCAGGCTTTTTTGTTCAATATGACAACAAATAAAATAACGACCGCTTTATCGCTTATTGCGCGGATAGGGTTCCTTTTCATCGGTCAGACCCGCCAGATAATCCATGCTGGTTTCAAGAGCAAGCGCGATCTTACGGCATTGCTCAAAGGTATAATACCGCTTACCGTTTTCAATCTTTGCATAATCGCTTTGATCAATTCCGGTCAACATCTGCATCTTAACCTGTGTATAGCCTTTTTCTTTTCGGAGTTCTTTCAATCTGTTCATAATCATCACCCATCAATATTATGGCAAATTGACCTATTGAAATTAGGGTGAAATTGACCTATAATATTTATGAGGTGATTACTATGGCTGATTTCTGTTTGGATTGTTGGAACGAGATTAACGAAACATCTGATCCTCCAAACAAATACCGATTTTCAAAAAGCAAAAATCTTTGCGAAGGCTGCGGCGAGTTCAAAAACACCATTGAGTGCGAACGAAAAATATCCAATATTGCACTCATTGCAATCCTGCTGTTTCCGTTCAAATGGGCTTACTACAAGATTTTGTTTTGGTATTGGAGTCGAAAAGAATAAAGACCGCCCAAATCGGATGCAGTTCTCGGCTTCTCACGGCGAAGGCGTATGTCGATACGTCGAGCCGTGAAAGTCGGGAAATGCGCCGATTTCGGCGGTCTTAACCGTTAGATGCGGGCTACGCCGGTCTCCTTAGCCGCTTCAACCACTGCCTTTGCAACAGCGGGAGCAACCCTCTTATCCAGCGCACCGATGATGATATTCTCTTCATTGAGTTCTTCATCGGGGATCAGGGCGGCCAGAGCATAGGAGGTAGCGACCTTCATTTCCTCATTAATGCAGGATGCGCGGCAATCCAAAGCACCGCGGAAGATGCCGGGGAATGCCAGCACGTTATTGATCTGGTTGGGGAAATCGGAGCGGCCGGTACCAACGATACGGGCACCTGCGGCCTTAGCCTTATCGGGCATGATCTCGGGGGTGGGGTTGGCCATCGGGAACATGATGGAATCCTTTGCCATGGAAGCAACCATCTCTTCGCTGACGATGTTGGGGGCGGAAACGCCGATAAAGACGTCGGCACCCTTCATGGCATCGGCCAAAGTACCCATCTTATGCTCCAGATTGGTCAGCTCTGCCATCTCGGCATGGGCCTCATTCAGCTCGGGCATCCCCTTGCAGATGATACCGAAGCGATCCACCATGGTCAGGTTCTTCACACCCATATTGAGCAGGTGCTTACCGATGGCGATACCGGCAGAGCCTGCACCGTTGATGACAACCTTGACTTCACCGATCTGCTTTTTAACAACCTTCAGGGCGTTGATCAAAGCAGAGGCAACCACGATGGCGGTGCCGTGCTGATCGTCGTGGAAGATGGGAATATCGCAGATCTCCTTCAGCTTACGCTCCACCTCGAAGCAGCGGGGTGCGCCGATATCCTCCAGATTGATACCGCCGAAGCTGCCGGAGATGAGGTAGATGGTGCGAACCAGCTCGTCCACATCCTTGCTGCGGATGCAGATGGGGAATGCGTCAACGTCGGCAAAGGCCTTAAAGAGGGCGCATTTACCTTCCATAACCGGCATACCGGCCTCGGGGCCGATATCGCCGAGACCCAGAATAGCGGTACCGTCGGTAATAACGGCAACCATGTTGTTGCGGCGGGTCAGCTCGTAGCTCTTGTTATAATCCTTCTGGATCTCCAGGCAAGCCTCGGCAACACCGGGGGTATAGGCCAGAGAAAGATCCTCACGGGTTTCGATGGGGCAACGGGTAACGACCTCGATCTTACCGTTCCACTCGTAGTGCTTCTTTAAAGATTCCTGTCTGATATCCATATCCTTACTCCTCCCAGGGGAAGGTATACTGGGTCAGACCCAGCTCATCGCGAACGGCGATGATTTCCTTCTGAACCGATTCATTGATAGGTACACCGTCTTTACGGGCAAGGCGAACCAGATGCTCCTTCTCGCCTGCGGTGTAGATCCGCTCCTCGCCGGGAGCCTTCTTGGAAGCGCGAACCTCACGGAGAATATCGCCTGCCTTCTTGCGGCAAACGTCCTCGCCGAGGAAGTGCTCGGTGTCGATGGCGATAAAGAAGTGGCCGAGGCGGAAGGGAACCTTATTGCCGTTCTCATCCATACCGGTCAGAGACTTACCGTAGCTACCGTCCTGCAGAACAGCGGAAAGCAGCTCAACGAACATGGCGTAGCCATAGCCCTTATAGCCTGCCTGCTCCTCACCGGGACCACCCAAGGTGCACAGTGCAGCCTCGCCGCGGCCCATCGCCTTCAGTGCATCGGCGGAGGTACCTTCGTATGCCTTGCCGTCTACGCCGATCAGAGCGCCCTTGGGAGCATCCTTGCCGATACGGGCATAATACTCCAGCTTACCGTTCTGATAGGTGGAGGAAGCGCCGTCGAAGTTAAAGTCAAAATCCTCGTCGGTGGGAACGCCCAGGGTCAGGGGGTTGGTACCGAACATACCCTCAACACCGAAGGTCGGAGCAACGGTGGGGCGGGCATTGGTGCCGGTCAGGCCGATGCAGCCCGCTTTGGCAGCCATAGAAGTATAATAACCGGCAATACCGTAGTGGCAGGAGTTACGAACAACGACCATACCCATGCCGTATTCCTTTGCCTTTGCAATGGCCATGCTCATCGCCTTATAGCCGATGACCTGACCCATGCCGTCGTGACCGTCCACAACTGCGGTGGTGGGGGTCTCTTTAATGATCTCAAAGTTGGTTACGGGGTTCTGAATGCCTGCCTTAATGCGGTCCAGATAAACGGGCTTGAAGCGGTTTACACCGTGGGATTCAATCCCTCTCTTATCAGACTCCAGCAGAACGTCTGCACAGATCTTTGCATCCTCCTCGGGGATGCCGTAGCCCTTGAACGCATCAATTACGTAGTTGGTGATAACGTCCCAGCTCACAATGTTCTTTGCCATGGTTTTTTCCTCCTAATTTTAAGCCACTCGACAAAAAAAGTGCACAGCAAAAAGAAAGGCTTCCTCGCCTTCTTTTTCCTGCGCACTCTCAAAATCTCATGTGCTTTATTAATTTACAAGTTTATTATAACATTCCGACAGAATTTGTCAATACCCAATTCAACAAAAAACTCTGCGTGAAGTAGATTGTTTTTAGTTTGACTTTACTATAAAAAAATGATATCATAAAATTATAATAAATATTTATCAAAAATGGAGGATTACCACCATGGGAAAAGCAACCGATTTTCGCTACAATACCGGCGCGACCAGAGTGCCTTGGGCCGCAGTTGGTGAAAACTACAACACCGCAGATCTGATGGAGATCATTCGTTTCCTGATGCAGGGCGAAGGCCCCGAATACGATCAGGCCATCAACGCGGTTTACGAGCAGGTCAAAAAGCTGGGCGAGATCGCAACGCCGCCGGGCAAGCTCTCCCTTGCCTCTCAGGTTGAGGGCGCAGAGGAGGCCTGCAACCAATACCTCGGCACCGATTCCAGCACCTTTGTCACCAATGCGACTGCAGGCTTTGAGATCGCCTACAAATATGCCAATCTGCAGCCGGGCGATGAGGTCATCGTTCCTGCCATCACCTTTGTTGCCACCATGGCCTATCCCCTTGCTGTCGGCGCAAAGCTGGTCTTTGCCGACGTCGATCCCCGCACCATCAACATGGATCCCGCCGACGTTGCCAAGAAGATCACCCCCAAGACCAAGATGATCGTTCCCGTACATATCGGCGGCTACCCCGTGGACATGGATCCCATTATGGAGCTGGCCAAGAAGCACGACATCCTCGTTCTGGAGGATGCCGCCCATGCCTTCGGCGCAATGTATAAGGGCCGCAAGATCGGCACCATCGGCGATTTCGCCGCATTCAGCTTCCACGAGGTTAAGAACATCACCTCCTTCGGTGAGGGCGGCATCGCCACCACCAACATCCCCGGCTTTGCCCCCGATATGAAGCGTGCCCGCTTCCTCGGCATGGACTTCAGCGCACCCATCAAAAACTGGCTCTACAACATCACCCCCATCCCCGGCAAGGAGAAGCCCTTTGTTGCGGCGAACTACTCCACCACCGAGATTCAGGGCTTGGGACTGAAGCTGCAGATCGCCCGTAACGAAGAGATCATCGCCGAGCGTTTGCGTGCAGCCACCTACCTCACCAACCGTTTGGCCGAGAACGATGCCATCATCCCGCAGGATCTGGGCAACGACGACATCAAGCCCACCTTCCACCTCTACCTGCTGCAGATCGATCCTGCCAAGGCAGGCGGCGACGTGCAGACCCTCAAGAAGAAGCTGGAGGAAAAGGGTGTTACCAACATTCCCCACTTCGGCCCCCTCTATCGCTTCAAGGTGGTTGAGGACATGGGCTACAATGCCGACGAGATCGCCAAGACCTGCCCTGTTTGCGAGGAGGTCTTCTACAAGAGATTTACCCATCTGCCCATCTACGGTCTGACCGACGAGCAGTTGGAATACATGGCCGATGCCATCCTTGAATCCGTTGCAGAGATGCAGGCAGGTAAGTAAGGATGAAAAAGGTTAAATGGGGCGTGATCGGTTGCGGCGGCATTGCCGACCGCAGAACGCTGCCCGGCATGATGCTGGCAGAGAATGCCGAGCTGATCGCCGTGATGGATGCCAATAAGGCAGCCGCCGAAAACGTCAAAGAAAAATACGGCGCCAAATATGCCTTTGATCGCTATGAAGATCTCCTCGCCCTTGAGGAGATCGAGGCGGTCTACATCGCCTCCCCCGTTTTTGCCCATAAGGAGCAGGCCCTTGCCGCCGCCAAGGCAAAAAAGCACATCCTTTTGGAAAAGCCCCTCGGGCTGACCTTGGAGGATTCCATCGAGATCATCGAGGTTTGCGAAAAGGAAGGCATCAAATTGGGCGTTGGCCTGATGATGCGCTTCCATGCCTACCATCAGGCGCTCAAAAAGATCATTGCCGAGGGCAAGATCGGCGAGATCGTTTCGATGCGGGCGCAGTTCACCTGCTGGTATCCCAAGATGGAA
>JAFQKO010000073.1 GCA_017396865.1 Clostridia bacterium
CTTGGCCTACACCAACCACACCGTTATGAGCGAAGCGCTGGAAAAATGGTCCATCGGCCTCTTCTCCGGCAGACTGCCCCGTATCTACACCATCGTCAAGGAGATCAACCGCCGCTTCTGCGAGAAGATCTACAACGAGCATCCCGAAAAGCGCGGCGCCATCGACCAAATGGCGGTCATCGGCGACGGCATGGTGCGGATGGCAAACCTCTGCGTTGCCTGCTGCTACAGCGTCAACGGCGTTTCCGCTCTGCATAGCGACATTCTGAAGCAAGACCTCTTTAAGGACTATCACGACATCTTCCCCGGCAAGCTGACCAACGTCACCAACGGTATCGTTCATCGCCGCTGGCTCTGCGAATCCAACCCCGGCCTGACCGCCCTGCTTAAGGAGCTGATCGGCGACGGGTTCGTCAAAAACGGTGCCGAGCTGGAAAAGCTGCTGGCCTTTAAGGACGATGAGACCGTTCTCCGCCGCCTGACCGAGATCAAGCGGGAGAATAAGCTGCGGATGGCCAACTATATCGAGCATTCCTGCGGCATCAAGGTCAATCCCAACTCCATCTTCGACGTGCAGGCCAAGCGCTTGCATGAGTATAAGCGCCAGCTTCTCTGCGCGCTGCACATCTACGATCTCTACCGCCGCATCAAGAACGAGGGCTTGGTGATCCAGCCCCATACCTTCATCTTCGGCGCCAAGGCCTCCGCAGGCTACGTCATGGCGAAGGAGATCATCCGCTTCATCTGCGCCCTCGGCGATATGATCAACAACGATCCCGCCGTCGGCGATATGCTGAAGGTGGTCTTCCTGGCCGACTATAAGGTATCTCTGGCTGAGATCCTGATGCCCGCCGCCGAGGTCAGCGAGCAGATCTCTCTGGCCGGTAAGGAAGCCAGCGGTACCGGTAACATGAAGTTTATGATCAACGGTGCCCTCACCATCGGTACCCTCGACGGTGCCAACGTGGAGATCCACGAGCAGGTTGGCGACGAAAATATGTTCCTCTTTGGTCTGACCACCCCCGAGGTCAACAAGTGGAAGGCCGACGGCTACCACCCCGACCAGCTCTATCGCAACGATCCCTATCTGCGCGACCTGCTGGATTCCATCCTCAAGAACGGCATCGGCGGCAAGAGCTTCGAATCCATCGTTCGCTACCTGATCGGCCCCGATCCCTATATGGTATTGGCCGACTTCAACGCCTATAAGGGCGCCCAGACCAAGATCAATGAGATCTATGGCGACACCCTCCGCTGGAACGGAATGTCTTTGGTGAACATCGCCAAGGCAGGCATCTTCGCCTCCGACCGCGCCGTTCGCGAATACGCCGATAATATCTGGAACTTAAAGCCGGTTGAATAATTAAAGGGGCTGTAAAAACACTTGTGTTTTTACAGCCTTTTTTTTAAACAGTTTGTTAAAATCGGCCGCGGTGGTTGCAATGAATTGCTTTCTGTGGTAAAATAAGAAAAAATTATTGAGAGGCTTTTATGGATTCACAAAGCTACGTTTCCTATCAGCCGCCCGCGCCGCCGCAGGCGGAATCGGATCGCCGCCAACGCAAGCGCGATCGTGCCCTCCTCGGTCGGATCGGGCTGGCGCTGTTTATATACCTTGTTTTTGTCGATTTGGTGCAGTATGCCGCCATCTACCTGGCGCGGGACTATTTTCCGCAGGTGCTGGCCACCCAATGGTTTCGGGTGGTGCTGACCATTGTTCCCTCCTACCTGATGGGCATCCCGCTGATTTGGGGGCTGCTTTGGGGGCTGCCGAAAAAAGCACCCGAACGGGCCAAGCTGGGCGCAGGCGGCTGGTTCACCTTCTTGGCAACCGCCTATTTCGGCATTATGGCGGGCAACTACGTTGGCAACCACCTGATGACGGCCATCGAATCGATCCGCGGCACCGAGATCCCAAACGGCGTTGCGCAGAGCATTGCCACCTCCCCCACCGCCGTAACCCTGCTGCTGATGGTGATCGCCGCCCCCATCGCCGAGGAGCTGATCTTCCGCAAGCTGGTGATGGATCGGCTGCTGCCCTACAGCGAAAAGCTGGCGGTGCTGGCAGGTGCCCTCTTCTTCGGGCTGGTGCACGGCAACTTCTACCAATTCTTCTACGCCTTTTTGGTGGGGCTGATCTTCGGCTACGTTTACGTAAAGACCGGCAACGTTCTGCATACCATCCTGATGCATATGCTGCTGAACTTCACCGGCTCTGTGATTGCCGACTTTATCGGCAATAAAATCACCGTATCCGATGCCTCCATCAACCATTGGAACGTGATTGCGGAGCTCTATTCCCTCTCAATGCTGCTTTTGGCAATCTGCGGCATGATCCTCTTTATCATTAAGCTGACCCGCCTCAACCTCTCCTCCGAGGGTGAGCGGCAGCTTTCCTTCAAGCGCCAGAGCCTGCTCCTTTGGAGCGCAGTCGGCACCCTTTTGCTGATCCTGCTCTGCGCCTATCGATTTGCTGATAATTTATTTATATAGGGTGAGCAGTTAAACCCGAACCCCGTTTTAAAAAGGCGGATTTTCGCTCACTCATCGTTAAAATACTCGCTAATACGGCAGTATTAGCTGCGTTTTGTGCCTTGATTGAGCAAAAATGAAAACGAAGGCGGTTTTGCCGCGGCGGAGCAATGCTCCGCCAAAGAACTCAAAGAGTTCTTCTTCGTTTAAATTTCACCGTTTGTGCAATACGCAAAGCGTATTGCGCCGCACATTGCGGCGTGGCGGTTATTCAACCGCCACAAAAGAGGTCAAATCCGCACTTTTTAAAATCTTCGACCTCAAAGCGAGGAGATTTCGAGGGGTTTTTGCTCAATTTAGACGAAGCAAGGCTGTCGCCTTGCAAGAATAAATTGGGTGAAAAGCACCGAAATATGCCGCTTTGAGGCGGGTTCGGGTTTAACTGCTCACCCTAATAAGGAGGAATCTGAAATGATCGAAATTAAAATGAAAAACGGTGGCATCATCAAGCTGGAGCTTTACCCCGATAAGGCGCCCAAGACGGTTGCCAACTTTGAAAAGCTGGTGAGTGAAAAGTTCTACGACGGCCTGACCTTCCACCGCGTCATCAGCGGCTTTATGATCCAGGGCGGCGACCCCTTGGGCAACGGCATGGGCGGCAGCGAGGAGAACATCCCCGGTGAGTTTGCCGCCAACGGCTTTGACAACCCCATCCGCCACGAGCGGGGCGTGATCTCGATGGCCCGCTCCAATAACCCCAACTCCGCCAGCAGCCAGTTCTTCATCATGCACGCCGACGGCTTCTTCCTCGACGGCAACTATGCCGCCTTCGGCAAGGTGGTTGAAGGAATGGACGTGGTGGACGCCATCGCTGAGGTGGAAACGGTCAACAATATGTTTATTCAGGATCTGCCGAAAGAGCCTGTTGTCATCGAAACCATCCGCATTGTTGAATAATTGCGGGACCGCCGCAAAGCGGTTGTTTCGGCGATATAAATTCCCGGCAGGAATTTGCGATATGCAACGCGCGATATATCCTGACGGATGCGATATTCCGCCTTACGGCGGAGCGAAATAAATAAGAGCTGTCGCTTTGCGACAGCTCTTATTTATTTTACAGAACACCGTGCGGCAGGGTAGGATCCATCGGCGCTTCCCGCTCAAAGCGGGAGGTCATCGTATAGGGCTTGCCTGTTTCGGCGCTCTTCATAATGCCGCACATCGCCTCCAAAACGTGGAAGGTCTGGCGGGAGGTAGTGCGTCCCCTACGGCCGCTCTCCAGCGCCTTGGCCAGATCGTCCAGTCCCAGACAACGGGAGTTTTCGGCATAATCAAATTCCAACGGCAGCTCGATCCATTCCTGCTTCTCGCCGTCGAAAAACTCGATGGGACCGCCGAAGCAGTTGGGGTCGGGCACCAAAAGCGTACCCTTGGTGCCATAAATCTCAATTTTAGGTTGCTTGGACTTGTAGATATCAAAGGAGGTCAGCAAAGAGACCCGCAAGCCACTCTCCAGCGTAACAAACGCTTCATAATGGGTGGGGGTATTGACCTGAATGATCTCGCCCACGTGGGGCTCGGCGGTGATCAGGCGGGTGGCATGGGCGGTATTGGAATAGGCGTAAACCTCCTTAATGCCGCCCAGCAGATTGATCATGGCAGTGAGGTAATAGGGGCCCATATCCAGCATCGGGCCGCCGCCCCGCTGATAATAAAAATCGGGATCGGTATGCCAGCTTTCAACACCGTGGCTGGCCATCACAAACCGCCCGCCAATGGGTGTTCCGATCAAGCCCTCATCGATCAGCTTACGGCAGGTCTGGATGCCTGCGCCCATAAAGGTATCGGGCGCACCGCCGATGGTCAGCCCCTTTTCGGCGGCCAGCCGCACCAGCTCCTCCCCCTCCGCCAGATCGGCGCCCAGCGGCTTTTCGGAATAAACGTGCTTGCCC
>JAFQKO010000009.1 GCA_017396865.1 Clostridia bacterium
AGGGCAGGTGGTTCGCTTAGCCGACCGCATTGCCTACATCAACCACGACATCGACGATGCCCTGCGGGGCGGAATTATCCGTGAATCGGATCTGCCCGAAGCGGCCACCCGCATTTTGGGCAACAGCTCCTCCAGCCGCATCAATGCATTGGTTTGCGGCGTGGTGGACCACAGCCTCAACAACGATCAGGTCTCCCTCATTCCAAGCGTGACCATCGATCCCGAGGTGGGCAATGCGCTGGACGTTTTGCGCGCCTTCATGTTCGAGCGGGTCTACACCGGCTCCAAGGCCAAAACCGAAGAGGCCAAGGCCGAGCGGCTGATCCAGCGGCTGTTCCGCCACTTTATGGACAACCCCCAAGAGATCCCCGAGGAATACCGCGCGGTGATCGAAGCCGAAGGGGTGGAGCGGGCAACGCTGGACTATCTGGCAGGGATGACCGATACCTACGTGGTCAATCTCTACCGTGATCTATATTTACCGAAAGGATGGGAATTCTAAATGGCGATCGACAGCCGTTTTCTGGCAGAGCTGAAGCTGCGCAACGAGGTTGCGTCTACCATCGGCTCTTTTGTACAACTGAAAAGAAACGGCGTTCGTCACGTGGGGCTTTGCCCCTTCCACGGCGAGAAAACGCCGTCCTTCACCGTCTTTGAGAACACCCAGTCCTTCTATTGCTTCGGCTGCGGTGCGGGCGGCGACGTGATCACCTTCATCATGAAGTATCAAAATCTGGATTATATCGAGGCGGTGCGCTATCTGGCGGAGCGCAGCGGCATGAGCCTGCCGGAGGATGATCGCCGCCATGCGGAATTCGACCGTCAGAAGCGGCAGAAGCTCTACGATATGCACAAGGCCGCCGCGCGGTTCTTCTATAAAACCCTGATGAGCCCCCAAGGAAAGGCGGGCTTAGATTATCTTTTGGGGCGGGGCCTGACCCGTGAATCCATCGTAAAATTCGGGCTGGGCTATGCGCCCGATTCCTTCGATGCCCTCAAAAATCATCTGCGGCAGGAGGGCTTTTCCGCCTCTGAGCTGCTGGACGGCAGCCTCTTGACCCGCAAGGAGGGCAGCACCCATACCTACGACAAATTTCGCAATCGGGTCATGTTCCCGATCTTCGATATCCGCGGCAACGTGGTGGCCTTTTCGGGGCGGCTTTTGGGCGACGGTAAGCCCAAATATCTCAACTCCAACGAGACCGAGATCTACACCAAGGGTCAGCATATCTTCGGGATGCAGCTCGCCAAGAACGAGCCGGAGGGGCTGATGATCCTCTGCGAGGGCAACCTCGACGTGGTGGCGCTCCATCAGGCGGGCTTCGGCGGCGCGGTGGCGCCCTTGGGCACCGCCTTCACCAAGGAGCAGGCACGGATCCTCGCCAAATATGCCAAGCGGGTGGTGGTCGCCTTCGACAACGACTCCGCAGGCCTTAAGGCCACCGATAAGGCGCTGGCCTTTCTGGAGGAAAACGGCATTCCCGTTCGGGTGTTGCAGATGAGCGGGGCCAAGGATCCCGATGAATTTATCAAAACCTACGGCAGGGATCGGTTCGCCGCCCTCGTCAAAGCCTCCAAAACGCCGATGGAGTATCGGCTGGAGCAATTAAAAGCGGGAATGGATCTCAACGATACCGGCATGCTGGTGGAATATCAGCGCAAGGCGGTGGAGGTCATCGCCGCGGTGGATAGCGCCGTGGAGCGGGATATCTACGTTTTGAAGCTGGCGCAGGAGCTTAAGCTCTCCTCCGATGCGGTACGCTCGGAGGTGGCGCGGATCCGCAAGCGCAAGGCCGCCTCGGTGCAGCGCAAAACGCTGCAGGCCGAGCAGCGGGAGATTGCAGGTACCTATGATCAGGTCAATCCCGAGCGGGCAGGCGCTTTAAGAGCGGCGCGGTCGGAGGAGATGCTGATCGCCATCCTCGTTAAGCACGCCAACCTCTGGAAGGAGGCGGAAGCGGCTCTGCCGCCCGATCGGATGATCACCGCCTTTAACCGCAGGGTATATCAGTTTATTTTAGACGAGTATCGGGACGTGGAAACCACCGCGCCGATCTTCGCCAAGGCCTTCGACGATAAGGAGATGGCAAGAATATCGTTTTTCATCAATACGCCGATTCTGCACGGGGAACCAAGAGCGCAGATGCTGGAGTGTATTGACATTATATTGAAAGAAGGAGCCAAGCGGGTAGATGCCGGCGCACTTTCGCCGGAGGAGCTTATGCAGCGGCTGCAAAAAGGAGATTAAAGGATGAACATTGAGAAAAAGGCATTTTACAAAGAGCTGATGGAGATGGGCAAGGCCAAGGGCTCCCTTTCCAACCGTGAGATCATGGACGTTCTGGATGAGGTGACCCTCGATCCCGAGCAGATCGAAAAGCTTTATGATATGCTGGAGGAGGCCGGTATTGAGATCATCGAGGATTCGGTAGATGATATTGAGGATATTTCCAATATCGTGCAGATCGTTGAGGCCAAGGATGAAGAAGCAGGCCCGCTGCCCGAAGGGGAGCACACCATGGTGGACGATCCCGTTAAGGTCTACCTGAAGGAGATCGGTAAGGTTCCTCTGCTCAACAGCGAGGAGGAGATCGTTCTGGCCAAGCAGATGATGCTGGGCGAGGAATATCGCCGCACCCTGCGGCTGATGGATCAGCTTGCCAAGGGCGAAGAGATCGCCGAAGAGGATTTTGAATATCTGGCCGCTCTGCCCGAAAGCCTTTCCGATGAGGAGCGGGAAGCCATGGAGAAGGATATTGCTCTCGGCGACCGTGCCAAGAAGCGGTTGAGCGAAGCCAACCTGCGTCTGGTCGTTTCCATCGCCAAGCGCTACGTTGGCCGCGGTATGCACTTCCTGGATCTGATTCAGGAGGGTAACCTGGGCTTGATCAAGGCCGTTGAGAAGTTCGATTATGAAAAGGGCTATAAGTTCTCCACCTATGCAACCTGGTGGATTCGCCAGGCCATCACCCGCGCCATCGCCGATCAGGCCAGAACCATCCGTATCCCCGTTCATATGGTGGAAACCATCAACCGTGTGATGCGTGTTTCCCGCCAGCTCGTTCAGGAGCTGGGCCGCGATCCCACCAGCGAGGAGATCGCTCGCGAGATCAACCAGCCCGAGGAGAAGGTGCGTGAGATCCTGAAGATCGCCCTCGATCCCGTTTCGCTGGAGACCCCCATCGGTGAAGAGGAGGATAGCCATCTGGGCGATTTCATTCCCGATGAGGATATCCCTGCGCCCGTTGAGGCCACCTCCCAGATCATGCTCCGTGAGCAGCTGGTGGAGGTGCTCTCCACCCTGACGCCGCGTGAGGCCAAGGTGCTGGAGCTGCGGTTCGGTCTGCGCGACGGCCGCCAGCGCACCCTCGAAGAGGTGGGCAAGGAGTTCAACGTGACCCGTGAGCGTATCCGTCAGATCGAGAGCAAGGCACTGCGCAAGCTCCGCCATCCCAGCCGCAGCCGCAAGCTGAAGGACTTTTTGGACAACTGATGAAAACATTGATATTAAACGGCTCGCCCCGTAAGCGGGGCGAAACGGCTTCGATGATGAATGCGCTGCTTTCGGAGCTGCCCGGGGAAGTGCAGGTTCTGAACGCCTTTGAGCAGAAGATCAGCCCCTGCGTGGACTGCCGCTATTGCCGCACCCATGCGGGCTGCGCCATTAAGGACGGAATGCAGGCGCTCTACCGCCTGATCGAGGAGAGCGACAATATTGTCATTGCCTCGCCGATCTGGTTTGCCGCCCTGCCGGGGCCGCTCTTGACCTTGGGCAGCCGTGCGCAATGCTATTTCAGCGCCCGATTTTTCCGCAAGGAGCCGCTGATCGGCGGCAAAAAAGGTGCGGTTCTGCTGTCGGCGGGCGGCTCGGGCGGTGTGGAGGAGGCATTTAAAACCGCATCCATTCTGTTGCGGGAGCTGGGTGCCGAGCAGATTGCACCCGTTGCCGCGGCCGTTCATACCGATACCCTTCCCGCCGCCGAGGATACGGCTGCCTTGCAAGCGGTGCGGGCAGTTGCAGAGTTTTTGAGAGGTTAAAATGAAGATTTTATTTGTTGGAAACAGCTATACCTATTATAACGATCTGCCCGCCATTCTGGAGCGGCTGATCCGTGATCAGGGGCAAGAGGCGCAGGTTTTTTCGGTCACCAAGGGTGGCTGGAAGCTGCATCGCTACCTCGATCTGCAGGATGAAAATGCCGCGAAATTTGAGCAGGCGATGGAAAATGCCCCCTTCGACGTGGTATTCTTGCAGGAGCAGAGCCTCAACCCCCTGCTCGACTATGAGCAGTTTGCCGACGGCGTCAAGCGGGTGGCCGAGCGGGTCGGTGCCAAGCGCACCGTGCTGTATCAAACCTGGGGACGCAAGGAAGGCCATGCCGCATTGGAGGAGCATGGCTGGACCCGAAAGGAGATGACCGAAGGGTTGGCCGAGGCCTATCAAAAGGCGGCCGCCGCCATCGGTGCGGAGGTTTCCCCGGTGGGCACTCGCTTTTGGGAGGTTGGGCAGATGATGCCCGAGCAGGAGCTGTACGATCCCGACCGCACCCATCCGTCCTACGCGGGCAGTTGTCTTGCGGCGATGACCCACTATAAAGCCTTGTTTGGTGCTGTACCCGAAAACCTGAGCAGCCTGCAGCTTTCGGAAGAAGTGCTCGCACTTTATAAGAAAATGATATAAATAAAAACGGATCAGCATGGGGCGTCCTACGCTGATCCGTTTTTTATTTATTTTTTGTAGGTCATTTGCTCGGGGGTCCAATCAGCCAGCACCGCGGCGATGGCAGCGGCCTCCTTTTTCGCACCTGCCAGATCATGCTCCAGATAGTTGCCGCATTCGATCTTGTTGGTGCCGGGAATGGTGCCCTCATAGGCGGCGATAAACTCCATCGATTCTTTCACCAGCCGAATGGCCTCGGCATGGGAGATTGAATCCCGTACCAGCAGATAAAAGCCGGTACGGCAACCCATCGGCCCAACGTAGAGAATACGGTCGGAAAATTCGGTGTTGCGGGCATAGGTGGCAAAGAGATGCTCGATGGTGTGCATTGCACCGTTGACAAGGTAGTCCCCGCCGTTGGGCTTTTTCATGCGCACGTCATAGGTGACGCAGTCGCCGTCGATGCGGGAAAGATACATCCCCGGCTCTAAAATGTCATGGTTGACCGAAAAACTTGCAATTCGTTCCATTTTAATCCTTTCCTTATAGGCTCCCCTTGTGAGGGGAGCTGTCTGCAAAGCAGACTGAGGGGTAGTCAGTCCTTTACGTAGACACATTCGCCGCCCACAAAGGTCGCGCGAACGGTACACGCCTCGTCCAGCAAAACAAAGTCGGCCAAGGTACCCTCATTCAAAGTACCCATCTGACCCTCAACACCCAGCAAACGGGCGGGATTTTCGGTGGCCATCATCAGCGCCTCGGGCAGGGTGACCCCACCGTACTGCGCCATATTGCGCACGCCTTCGTTGAGCTTCAGCACCGAGCCCGCCAGCGTGCCGTCCAGCAGCCGCGCCTGCCGATCCTTCACCTCCACCGGCTGACCGCCGAGGGCATACCGCCCGTCGGGCAGGCCGCCTGCCTCCATGCAGTCGGTGATGAGGCAGATACGCTCCTTTTTGAGCTTCGCCAGGATCGGGAACAGATGGGGGCTGACGTGGATGGTATCGGCGATCAATTCAATATAAGCATCGTTTCCGAGCGCCGCGCCGATCACCGCAGGATCGCGGTGATGGAGAGGCGGCATAGCGTTAAAGAAATGGGTCGTGCTCAAAGCGCCGCTCTCATAAGCGGCGGCCGCCTGCTCATAGGTCGCGCTCGTATGTCCAATAGAGGGAACGATCCCCAGCTTGCGCAGGTCGGCGGCAAACTCGCCGCCCGCATCCTGCTCGGGCGCATAGGTAACGATCTTAATCACGTCTCGGAAGGACTCCACCAGACTCAGAGTAGGCGGCAAGATATAGTCGCCGTTCTGGGCGCCCTTCTTGGCGGGATGGATGAAGGGGCCTTCCATATGGCAACCCAACACCCGCGCACCGAGCTTTTTGCCCATGGCAGAGCGCACCCGCTCCATGGCGGCGGCAATGGTCTCCGTATCCATGGTCATGGTGGTGGGCAGAAAGGCGGTGACGCCGTTTTTCGGCAGTTCCTTTGCCATCTGCTCGGGGGAATGGGTCATGGTATCCTCCCCGAGATAGCCGTGGATATGCTGATCGATGAAGCCTGCAGAGAGATACAGCCCACCGCCGTCGGTGATCTGCTCCACCCCTGCGGGGATGGCATCGGCAAAGCCGCAAATCTTTTCATCATACAGCAGCACGCTCTGCGGCAGGATCGCCCCGCCCTTTACGATTTTGACGTTTTTAATCGCTTTCATTAGATGAACCTTTCTTACTTAATTCTCTTACTGATGGCATTGACCGCTTGATACAGGCCGGGGGAAACCACCAGATTGACCAAAAATTCAACGATAAAATTAATCCCTGCGCAACCGATCACCAGGAAATAGATGACCGTACTGCCGTCTGCCACAAAGTTGGCCGAGAGGGTGTCGGACATCAGCAATGCGCCGAGGATAAACAGTCCCGTATTTAAAATAGGGGCAATTGCGGCCGCGCTGAAAACAGCAACGAATTTTTGCTTGTTCTTTAAAAGCTCGTAGATCAGCCCTGCACCGAAGCCCGCCGCCGTGCCCTTACCAAGGCAGACGAGGGAGGTGAGGAAGGGATGATCCTGGAACAAAATCTGGGTAAACACATCGGTGCCGGTGATGCCCGCAATCAAGGTGATCAGGCCGAAAACAAAGCCCAGAAATGCACCTGCGCCCTTGCCCAGCAAAATGCCGCCCACCGCAATGGGGATCAGCACCAAGCTAAAGCTGGTGGGGCCGATCTTGACGCTGCTGCCAAAGAGCTGCAGCACGATGACCAGTGCCAGCAAAAATGCCAGCTGCACCATTTTTAAGGTCTTTTTGTTTGTACTCATACTTTTTCTCCTTTTCGGGACTTTACCCGATGCTGACGTCCCATTCTCATAATGGGTACATCGCAGATTAAAATGTTTATGTCGCCCGCAATGCGGTTAACATACTTGCTTTTTGCGGGTCTTTTCAAAGATGACCCGCAAGCCCTTGAGGGTCAAAAACGGCTCCGCCTGCCAAGGATGGCGGCAAAGGGGGGCAACCAGATTGCTTACCCCGCCCGTGGCGAGGATGGCGGCGTTTTCCATGCCTTCTTCTTTCAAAAAAGCATCGATAAAGCCGTCCAGCGCAAAGGCATGGCCCTGCAAAACGCCGTTGGCGATGCAGGCGGCGGTGTTTTTGCCCAGCAGGGATTTTTGCGGCTGCAGCGCCACGCTCGGCAGCTGCGCCGTGGAGCTGCGCAGCCCCTCCATGGAGGGGGCGATGCCCGGCAGGATCACCCCGCCGATCAGCTCCTTTTTATGGTTAACGGCAAACACGGTGGTTGCCGTTCCGATATCCACGATAACGGACGCACCTTGCGTTAACGCAACGGCGGCCGCCGCATTGGCAATGATATCCGCACCCACCTCGCTCGGTGCATCGGTACGGATGGAAAAGCCCGTTTTGATCCCTGCGCCAACGGTGAGCACTCTGCAAGGGCAAAGGCTTTGCAACGCCTGCTCCATCACATGGGTCAGCGGCGGCACCACCGACGCAACGGCGCAATCGGTGATCTCGGCAGGGTCGATGCTCCGCATTTTGAGCACCTGCCGCAGGGTATTGGCATATTCATCGGCGGTACGCGGCTCGTTGCTGGCAAAGCGCAACGTGAAGATCGGCTCGCTTTCTGCCCGAAAGCCGCCGACTGTGATGCTGGAATTTCCGATATCCACCGCCAATAACATCTTGCTTGCTCCTTTACGCTCGTTATAATTAAATTATAGCAAAAAATAGCGTGAATTCAAGTTCTTCTTGCAGATTTTGATCGAATATGTTAAAATTGATCTACAAAGCATTGGATTTGGAGGTTAAAACTATGAAAGATCCCCGCGTAGTTCGTCGATTGACCGATCCCGTGGCGCGGAAATTGGCCACAACCGCATCGGTTTTACGCTTTATCGGCATATTAAGCCTGATCATTTGCATTTTCTGCGGTTTTATTCCCTTTTCTTACTTTGACGCGGATGACGCAGAGCTTGCGCTGCCGGGTGCTTTTACGATCTGGATCGGCGGTATTCTCAGCTACGTTGTTTTTTCTGTTTGCATTGCGTTGACCTTTGATTATAAGGCCTCTATGCTGAATCACACCCTGCGCACCGAGCGCCTCACCGAGCGGCTGGTATCGCAGCTGCCTCCGGAGAAGCAGGAGCCGCTTTATGCAGAGGTGGAGGAGTATATCCACCGCGAGCAATGGTGGGATGATGAAGAGGACGAAGTGTTTGATCGCGAGCCTCAAAAGCAAGAGGAAGAATCGAAGCCTGCCTGCTGTCCGCATTGCGGCGCGCCGAAGCCCGACGGTGTACAGAGGTATTGTCCGCGTTGCGGCAAATTGTATCGGTGAGTCAGACTGTCGAAAAAGGCACCGACCGCAGAAAAATAAAAATATGAACGGTCTCTGCCAATATTAAAAATTACAAGGAGAAAGAAAGCATCTGCTCTTTCTCCTTGTTCTTTTTATAAGGAAAAATCCGCATTGGGGCACACCGCCCTTATGCGGATTTTGATTTAAATTTTTTTCTGCTATCCGTCGAAAAGACCGCTCGGCGTATCCCATACGCCGTCGGGATCTTTTCAACGAATTCTGCACTCTTTTTCGAGCAGTCTCAGGTGCCTTTTTACTTTTATAATTTCTTCAATTTGGCGGGATCGGCCAGCACGATCAGGATTTCATTTGCCTCCAGCGGCTGCTTGGGGTTGACGTTGGCGTTGACCGTTTCGCCTACCTTAACGGCAACGATGTTGAAGCCGTATTTTTGGCGCAGGTTCAATTCGATCAGGTTTTTGCCGATCCATTCGTTCTTTACCTCGATCTCCACCATCGATACCTCCTCCGAAAGGGAGATCATATCGATAAAGCCGGAGCTCAGCAGGTTTTTGGCAAGGCGGATTCCCGATTCGTTTTCGGGGAAAACCACCTGATCTGCGCCCACGCGCAGCAGGATTTTCTGGTGCATTTCATTGGCGCATTTTACGATCACCGTTTCAACCCCCGCTTCCTTGCAGAGAGCGGTTGCCATCACGCTTGCCTCCAGATTGCTTGCCATGCAGACGATTACCGTATCGACGTTGCCGATTCCGAGGCGGGAGATCACCTCCGCATCGGTTACGTCGGCACATTTACAAATAGGCAGAAAGGCTGCCGCATCGTTGACGAGCTTTTGGTGAATATCCACGGCGATCACTTCCATGCCGTTTTCCACCAGCTCCCGTGCTACGGCGGTGCCGTATCTGCCGAGACCAAAGACTGCGTACGTTTTTTTCTTTTGCATTGTTATTCTCCTTTAGGGTGAGCAGTTAAATCCGAACCCGCTTCAAAGCGGCATATTTCGGTGCTTTTCACCCAATTTATTCTTGCAAGGCGATAGCCTTGCTTCGTCCAAATTGAGCAAAAA
>JAFQKO010000074.1 GCA_017396865.1 Clostridia bacterium
CCCACGGGACCCATTTATGGGTAGTAAGTAATAATTGCTCGGCTGGCAGGCCAATTAAAAGCGCACTTGTGCGCCGCCAGTAGTATTAGGGCTATGCCCGAAAATGAAATACCCCCCGTTATACGGGGGGATATTTATTATAATTTCAGAAGTTTATTTTTGAAATTTGTCAAAAAGCGGATCGGGAGCATGATGAGAACCGAAAGAATCAAGGAAATGGTAAGACCCCAGATTAAAACCAAGGTCGGGGATTTTGGAAAATATAGAATCTTTTGGGTATAAACAGAGAGTTGATTAAAGAAAATACAGTGAATAAACCACATAGAAAGAGAATATTTGCCGATCAGCGAAAGCGGGAACAGAAGTTTTTTCCAAGGAATCCTATGGATGAGGCTGACAAAACCGAAAATGAACAAAGGTGCGCTGATAAAGTCAATGGAAACAGAAATACATCTGGTTAAAAATGGGACGATCATAAACAAGAGGAAAACAATAATTTGCAAAAAACGATTTTTAAAACGGACCGCATCGGAAATGGAGCGGAATAAATCGAGTTGCGCAAATAAATATCCGCTTGCGGTGCAGATAAACCACGGCATGATGTTTACAAAGTGGTAGACAACGTCCATTCCCGGGAAGCTGAGACGAGAAGCTATTAAACTGAAAAATGACGGCAGAATGACTGCAATACCAAAAGCAAGAACGGGGGATTTTTTAGAAATTCTTGCATAGAGCGGCAGCACCAGCATGCTGCATAGGTAGAACAGAACATACCAGCAAAACATCATGATCGGCTGACGGTAGGTGAATAATTCGGCCAAAAAATAAAGCGGTTCAAAGGAATAATCGGTAAAAAGAGCGATCGGGATCAGCATGATCAGGAAGGTAAAGGCATAGTTGATCCAAAGATCGGTTCCTTTTTTGAAGGAATAGGCAAAATTTTTTCGTTTGCTGAAATAATAAAAGTATCCGGTGAGAAACGCAAAAACGGGAACGCAAATCTTAAAGGATCCGCTGAAAAACGCAAAAAGCGGATCTAAAGAATAGGAAATAACATCCTTTCTCCACTCGGGGTATGTGAAAAAATGATGAAAAAACATCAGAATCAATGCGATTCCCTTGATATAGTTCGTATCCTCTTTTTTGATAAAATGCTCGCGCGTCATCATTCAGCCTCCTTTCTGTTAGTTTAATTATACCGATTATTGAAAATATGTCAATATGAGGATTATCTGTAATCCTTTTGGTAACTGAATAACCCCCCTGACAGAGGTCAGGGGGTTATGATTTCATTTATATTAGCAATGATGCCGAAATCGGCATAATCGAAGATGGGGGCGTTTTTATCGGGATTAACGGCGATAACGGTGCCTGCGTTTTGCATCCCTGCGATATGGTGCACCGCGCCGGAAATGCCGACGGCGAGATAGACGGCGGGGCAGACGGTCTTACCCGTCAGACCCACCTGCCGTTCATAGGGCAGGTAGCCGTGGTCCACCATCATGCGGGATGCGGCCACGTCGGCATTTAAAGCTTCTGCTAACTTTAAAAGGGCGGAAAGTGCGTCCTTGCCCCCGTGACCGATGCCGAGGATCACGTCCTTAACGTCTGCTTCGGCGGTGCGCACCGTGGCCATGGCGGGGAGAACGGTGCTGCGAATTTTGGCGATGGTGCTGCCCTGCAGCGCGGGGCGGAGCATCAGCAGCTCCGTGCCGTCGGTCTCCAGACGGGTGCAATCGGCGCAAAGCCCCAAATTCAGCTCTGCCGCCACCTCGGCGGCGATCCGCTTGGACTTGGCATCGCTTCCCCAAAGAACGGCATGGGGGCGAAATTCCTCGATTTTTGCAGCAATGTCCTTGGCGTCGGTCAGCGCCCATGCGGTGATATCCTCGCTGACGCTTTCGGCATAGCTGCGGGGAGCTTCGCCGACGATCACGACCTTCGGCAGCTTTTGCTCGCTGACGGTAGGGATGATCCGCTCTTGATTCTTCTTTAAGCCCGCTTCGATCGCATCCTTCAGCTCATCGGGACGAATGAAGCGGCATTTGCGCTTTCCGCTTTCGTTTTCATAGGTCTTGAGCACCCGCGTCGGCGAGCCTGCAAGGCCGCATTTTGCGGGATCTGCGCCGATGTCGGCGGCCGACCAAATCTCCACCGTACCCTCCTTGGAACGCAGACGGGGCAACCGCAGATCAAAAATCCGCTCAAAGGTTAAAAGTGCAGGCGGAACAACCCGTTGCGTTGCTTCGGTGCGGGTGGTGCAGGTAAGGTCTTCGGTGAGGCTCATAACGTTGGTGATCAGGCTCATTCCTGCCATATAGGCCAGCATCGGGCCGGTCTGGGCGGTATCCCCCACCATCGTCTGTCGCCCGCAGAAAACAAGGTCGGGCTGCAGTTTTTTTATGGCGCAGTTCAGCGCGTAGGCGGTGGCAAGGGTATCGGCCCCCGCAAAAGCCTTATCGCTCAAAAGAACGGCGGATTTCGCCCCCAAACGGGTCAGCCGCCGC
>JAFQKO010000075.1 GCA_017396865.1 Clostridia bacterium
AAGCAGAGCGCAAGGACGGCGGCTGATGATCACCGAAGGCTCGGCAACCGCCAGCTCCTCCTTGATGGCGGCATCGCACGCGGCGATGTTGTAGGGGTCGACCACCCGAACCCGCTTGATGCCAACGGCGTGGCAAAGGGTCTCCAGATCGATCTTGGAGGCGGGGTCACCCCGCAGATTCATGCCGGTGGTGGGGTTCTGCTGATGGCCGGTCATGCCGGTGATGGAGTTATCCAAAATAATAA
The DNA here is from genome assembly GCA_017396865.1 of Clostridia bacterium. Next base: position 246 of record JAFQKO010000075.1, read on the forward strand.
CGGTGGAATTGGAAGCGTTATAGGCGATGTTGATCAGGCCGGTAATGCCGGAATGGATAAAGGTGGAATCGCCGATCACGCAGACGGTCTTGCCCTCGCTTTCAGCGCCGCCTGCCTTGTTAAAGCCGTGCAGACCGCTGACAGAGGCACCCATGCAGAGGGTGGAATCCAACGCGTTGAGGGGGGCAGCCATGCCGAGGGTATAGCAGCCGATGTCGCCCAGAACGGTCACCTTGTTCTTCACAAGGGAATAATAAAGACCGCGGTGGGGGCAGCCGGCGCACATCACGGGCGGGCGGATGGGCGCATTGGGCGCGGGTGCGGCGGAGGCAGGCAGGTCGATGCCGAAGGCGGCGGCGACGGTCGCCTGATTATATTCGCCCAGGGGGCTGAAGAGGCTCTTGCCTTCTACCGCTACCCCGATGTTGCGGCAATGCTGCTCGATGATGCCGTCCAGCTCCACGATCACAACCACCCGCTCGCAATCTGCGGCGAAGTCCTTGATGAGATTGATCGGCAGGGGGTTGATCATGCCCAGCTTCAGCACGTTGACGCTGTCGCCAAACACTTCCTTGACGTATTGATAGCAAGCGCCTGCGCAGATGATGCCAAGCTTGTTGCTCTCGCCCTTTTCAACACGGTTGATGGGGGCGGTTTCGGCATACTCCGCCATTTTGCGCAGCCGCTCCTCCACAACGGGATGCTTGGCAATGGCATTGGCGGGCGCCATGATGTATTTGCGGGGGTTGCGCTCGTAGGCGCCGGCGGGATGGGATTCCCGCTCCCCCAGCTCCACGATGCTCTGGCAGTGGGCAATGCGGGTGCAGATGCGGAACATCATCGGGGTGTCAAACTGCTCGGAAAGCTCGAAGGCCAGCTTGATAAACTCCTTGGCCTCGCCCGAATCGGCAGGCTCCAGCATGGGAACCTTGGCGGCGATGGCATAGTGGCGGCTGTCCTGCTCGTTTTGAGAGGAGTGCATGGCGGGGTCATCGGCCACGCAGAGCACCAAACCGCCGTTCACGCCGGTGTAGGAGAGGGTAAAGAGGGGGTCGGCGGCCACGTTCAGGCCGACGTGCTTCATGGCGCAGGCGGTGCGAACACCCCGCAACGATGCGCCGAAGGCAACCTCGCAGGCAACCTTTTCGTTGGGTGCCCATTCGCAATGTATGTCTTGGTATTGGGCGGCAAACTCGGTGATCTCGGTGGAGGGGGTGCCGGGGTAGCTGGAAATAACCTCCACGCCCGCTTCGTAAAGACCGCGGGCAATCGCCTCATTGCCGATCATCAGCTTCTTATCCATGAGAAACTCCTTTCGGGAATGTTGATACCTTATATTTTATCATGTTCTATATAAAAATGGAAGAGAAAAACGCAGAAAATTGTTAATAAACCAACAATTTTCTGCGTTTATTTATCTGTTGTTCAGCCGTTCTGCTGTGTTGATAAGCACTTCGAGGTCCTCTTTAGACATATTGCAAGTTAATCTGTATAGTCTTTGCGCGAGTTGAGGCTCTTTTATTTCCTCATCAAAGAATTCTTTGGGAGTAACGCCGAGATATTCGCATATATAAAGAAACTCTCCCAAGGACGGCACGGATCTGCCGGAGGAAATGCTTTGCATATAACTTTTGCTGTGACCTAAATCGGTACTCATTCTATATTCGGAAACGTTCTTTTTTGTTCTTAAAACAGAGATTCTGTTTCTGATAAACTGCAAATCCATCGGTAACACCTCGCTTTGTATTATTTTATAATAATTTGAGCGGTAATATTAACGATAAAAATACTGATTATAGTTGATAATTACCGCTTATAACGGTATAATTTGAAGTAGAATTCAAACTACAATCAGTAATCGAAAGTGAGGTTGTTAAATTTGTTGAAAATTCTTACGGTTGCATTTTTTGGACATAGGTATATGAATAATCCAATTAAGGTTGAAGCGACACTTGAAGAGCAAGTGCAAAAGCTTATAGATGAGAATGAATATGTTGAGTTTTTGGTGGGGCGTAACGGTGATTTTGACCGTTATGTTTCGTCTTCGGTGCATCATGTGCGAAAAAATCATAGGGATGACAATAGTTCTCTTATTTTAGTACTTCCGTACCTAACCGCAGAATACAGGGATAACCAAAGTTTTTTTGAAGAATATTATAGTGATATTGAAATTTCGTATGCCGCCTCGAAAACACACCCTAAATCTGCCATACAAATTCGGAATCGTGAAATGGTGGACAGAGCCGATTTGGTTATTTTCTACGTTGAGCATAATGAGGGCGGGGCTTATAAAACAATGAAGTATGCGATTGGGCAGAAGAAGCCCATTATCAATCTTGCGGATATGGTGAACATTCTTTGATCGGGCATCAAAAACTAAAAGCGCCGAGGGCAATGCCCTCGCCGCTTTTTGGCGATATATAAAAAAGTCCCGCGGAACGGAGATACTTCGTAAGGAAGTTGTATCCGTTTTTTGAAAAATGACACTTTCAGAATTTGAAAGTGTCATAGTGGGTTACATACTTTGAAATTTACCGATCTCAAAATAAGAATGAAAGACGATATTGTGAGACAGGTCTCACAGCGATATTTTCAAAAAGAAAGCGATATAAAAGCCTTTGGCTTTTGCGATATTATATTCGTGCCATTTAGCACGGCGAAAGCCGTATATCGCGTGGCTTGCCACATATCGCATCAAAGATATATCGCTCGTGCGAAGCACGAAT
>JAFQKO010000076.1 GCA_017396865.1 Clostridia bacterium
GATCGTGATGGAGGGCGGCCGCCTGGATGCCAAGGGCGGTGTGATCTGGTTTGAAGAGTGCTCCGGCATTGATAAGATCGATAATGCGATTATGGCAGACATGATGTCGGGCGAAAGCCTGGTATTGGGCGATGCGAAGATCGTAAATCATCAGGTCCTTAATGTTTATACCATGGAGCTTGCCGATGGCGCTTCGTTGGTAAACCACGGCAAGATCCGAGTTGATACGGTGATGGAAGAAAGCTGGCGCGGCAACGGCCTGATCGAGGATGGTGACGGCATTTGGACCTCCGCAGGCGATGAAATTGAGCCCTCGCTCTCCCTCTATTGTGAGGAAGAAGATTTTGCCCATGACGGCGTTGCATGGGATGCCGATGCCATGACCTTAACGCTGGATAATTGCGTGGTCAACGGCGATATCCACCTGCCTCAGGGTGATGTTACCGTGAAGGTGATCGGCGAAAGCTCCGTGCTTTCTCTTATCACTACGCTTGCTCCCATTGCGAGCATCACGGTAACCGGCGATACGTTAACTGCGATGGCTGTGCATTCGACCGCAGTCGTGGTCGAGGAGGGCGCAACCCTCTATGCTTCGGATGTGGATGTCGGTCACCTGACCGTAAACGGCTATCTCGATGCAGAGAGGATTGAAACGGAGACGCTGGAACGAGGCGCCAAGGGCACACTTTGCTTTGATAGTATTTTCGGCTATTTTGAGGTCGAAGAGGGCGAGCTCCTTCCTGCGGTTGAATCCCTTTACCGCCTCAACGGCGCCGATCTCAACGGCGCGGTGCTTGATTACTATTGTTACGATGATATCTCAATGGAATATTCGATTGAAATGGGCCCTGAAGGCTATGGTAATCGCCCCTGTATCGCGCCCGCCGTACCGTATACCGACGTTGCGAAAAACCAATGGTTTGCCGATACCGTCGCCGAGGTCTATAGCCGCGGCCTGATGAACGGCATTACCCCAACCGCCTTCGTTCCCGATGCAACCGCCTCCCGCGCCATGGTCGCAACGGTGCTTTGGCGGATGGAGGGCTGTCCCGAGGCGAATATCAGTAACCCCTTTACCGACGTTCCCGCCGACGCCTATTATAAGGACGCTATGCTTTGGGCAGTCGAAGTCGGAATTATTAACGGTTACCTCGATCATACCTTCAAGGGTAATCAAAGCATCACCCGTGAGGAGCTGGCGGTGATGTTCTATCGCTATGCCGAATATAAGGGCATGGATTTGCGCTTTGCCGCCGATCTTGCCGACTTTTCCGATGGCGAACGCGTTGCACCCTGGTCGGAGTCCGCGGTTGAGTGGAACGTTGAAATGAGCATCATTCAGGGCACGGATGGCGGAAGCCTTCTCCCGCAGGGGAATGCAACCCGTGCGCAGATGGCGACAATGCTGATCCGCATTGTTCGCGCTTTGCGCCCTTCCGGATTTGCTTTAATACTGTGATAATTTGAAATCAAACAGCGCTTGGGGAAACCCAAGCGCTGTTTTTTGTCCCAAAATCATATTATGCAAGTAAAAATTGCTTGTTTGCAAAGTGGCTACAAAAGTAGTACAATGTTCATAGGTATTTTTATAATTTTTATACAAATTAAGGGTGCCAAAAAAATCCTGTTTTGGAGGGGATTTCGTGAAATTCGTAGTGTCTAAAAAAGTGGTTGCATGGCTTTCAATGATTGCGATGCTGCTTTCCCTTTGCCCGGTGATGGCTGTGGCGGATGGGGAGGTAGATGTGCCGGAAACCGCCCCGCGCTTTTCTCATGCGTATACGGCGATGAGCGGTGTTGCACTGGATGCCGATGTGGCCGATCTGCCGAACGGCACTTCTTATATTGCATATTGGGAGGGTTCCGCTTATACCTTTGTGGTGGGCATCAATGTGTTCTCCAATTTTGAAGATGCCTATAATACCATTTTGGATAAGGAGCTGGATCCCAACTTGTTCGTCCTGACCGGTGAGCACGGTGATATTACCATCACCGATCCCGTAACGGTATATGGCTATTATCACGGGGTCAACCCCAACGTTTTGGCCGGCTCTGCCACAACCTGTCCCGCCTTCAACGGGGCGCGTCAGCATGACCGTGAAAGCTGCGTGGGCAACCTGCACATTGCTGAAAACGTGCGCGGGCAGGTAACGGTTGATGGCTTGGTGTTCCAAGGAAACTTTGTGGACGCCACCCGCCCCGTAAATGCCGAGGTTACCGAGATCTTGGTTCAAAACTGTATCGTTCGCCATGAGGCAGGCGTTCCCGTTTTTGAAACCTGGGCCTTCAACGTTAATACCCTCAATAACCAGAATACCCAAGAATCTGCGGCCGAGAATATGGATCGCTTTACGATCAAGGATTGCCGCATCGATCATCTGGAAACGCTGCGAATCTGCTCCAATAACATCGCCCCGACCTTTACCGTCGACGGTCTTGTTACCGAGGCGGGCTGCACCCCCTTCTTCGGCTTCCCCCAGTGGAAGCGGTATATGAATAATCCAACCTTCACCATGAAGAACTGCCATTTTGAGGATTTCTATTCCTCGGAGGGCAAAAACTATTTCGTTGTGATGGAGGGCTTGAATAAGCATAACGGCGCCTGCACCATCAATTTTGAGAATAATACCTTCCGCGGTGACGCAACCAGATGTATGGTTGAGGTGTATACCAAGGTCGGCTATGATATCAATATCACCGGCAACACCTTTATTGCGAGAAATAAAACCGGGCTGCAGCCCTTCGTTTGGAATACGTCTTACGATAACGTCTACAGCGATTCCGCCGCCAATGCGGATATCACCAACGTAGATCTTTCCGATATCATGGAGATCAGCAAAAACCGCTTCATCGGCTATACTAAGTTCTCCAATACCGTCAATTCCCTCACAACCTTTAATATTGCCGATAATTTCTTCACCGATGATTTGGATACCTATGAAACCTGCCTCGGCGGGTTCCCAACCCTCAGTGCAGGCTGGAAGGCGGCATCCTATTGGGTGGATTTTAATTTCAAAATCTATGGCAATACCATTCCTGCGTTGGTGTTCACCTCCTCCGAGATCATCAACGGCGCAGCCGCGAAGATCCTCTATACCGATAAAACCAAGATCAATCTTTACGATTATGGCATGACCCTGCCCAAGGGCGTAAAGTTCACCGTCTCGGGCGGCGAGAGTGCAACGGCGATCTCCGTTACAAACGGCGGCGTTCGCACCATTCAGATCAACGTTTATTCCTACGACGGTACCCGCTCCTCCACCACCTCGCTGATGATCTACGGCCGCGCAAGCTATGCCGATGCGGTCGCGGCGCTGCAGGAGGCGCAGATCCGTATCAATAGCGGTTGTTATACCGCTGCGTCGCTGACGGCCTATCAAACCGCCGCAACGCTGCTCCAGAATGCCCTAACCTCTGCGAGCGATCCCACCGAATATATCACCTCGCTGGAAGCTGCCGAAGCCAATCTTGTTTTGGCGAGCGGGGCAGAGGCGGAGATGAAATATTTCGATTATTTCCCCACCCTCAAAAAATTTAAGATTGTTGACGTGAACGATTGGATCAAGCTGACGAATGCGGTTACCTATGAGGCCACTCTCAGCGGCTATACCATCCGCCTTGCAAACGACCTCGATTTCGGCGGCGCAACCATTAAGCCGATCGGCGGTTGCTTTTCCACCGCAGGCGATTCCGCCAATTATTCCTTTAACGGCGTATTTGATGGCGGCGGCCACGAGGTTTCCAACTTTGTGATCAATCAGTCTTCCTACGGTGTCGGCCTGTTTGGTAAGCTTCATCGAGCAACCGTTAAGAATCTGCAGATCGGTTCCGGCACCATCACCGGTATCGATAAAGTCGGCTCTATTGCAGGCTATGCCGATTATGCTACCGTCAGCGGTATTACCAATAAGGCAAGCGTGATTGCAACCGACGGCACCAACGGTATCGGCGGCATTGTATCTCAGGCAAGAAACGGCACCACCCTGACTGCTTGCATCAACTATGGCTCCGTAACCGCAACCAACGGTCGTGCCTGCGGTGTGATCGCTTGGGGTCAAACCACCGCCGTTTTGAAATATTGCTTCAACTACGGTGCTTTGAGCGCCCCTAAGATCTATCCCATCGCTTTGTATGATGCTGCTGTTGAATTGGATTTTTCCACGCTGGTTTTCGATTGCTATTATCTTTCCGGCAGCTCCGAGTGCGGCGGCAACCTGACCTCTGTTTTTGATCAGTTTACCATCCCCGAGCTGAATGAATTTGCATGGAAGAGCGGCTTCAATCTTCGCAACGGCAAGCTGGTTCCCGACGGTGCCGGAACTAAGATCTACCGTGCCATGCTGACCTGCACCGATAACGGCGAGGTTTATTACTACTACGGAGCAGCCAATTCTGTTATTGGCTTTGACATCCCGGGCTACGTTGTTGATACCGTTTTCTATAACGGCTCCAATCGCCCCCTGAGCGGCTTGCTGCTCACCAAGGACTGCTCCATGACAGGCGTAGCCACCCGTGTTACTTATAACATCACCTATCACCTGGATGGCGGCAAGTCGGTGATCGATCTGCCTGCCACCTATACCGCCGATGATTACGTGGCGCTGCCCTCTGTCGGTCAGGTCACCAAGAGCGGCTATGTGTTTTATGCCTTCTATGATAATGCCTCCTTCTCGGGCAATCCGATCTATTCCATCCCCGAGGATAGTGAGGGTGATCGCCATTTTTACGCCAAGTACGTGGCGATCGACCGCACCATAACGACTGCGGCTCAGCTGGTCAGCTTTGCCAATGCGGTCAATGGCGGCAATAACTTCTCGGGCAAGGCAGTTTTGATCGGCGCCGATATCAATCTCTCCGGCACCACCTATCCGATCATCGGCAGTGCGGTGACCACTCCGTTCCGTGGCCTGCTCTATGGCGGCGGCCATACCATCAGCAACCTTTCTCTTTCCAATAAGCCGGTGGCGGGCTTGGTCGGCTACCTTGGCTCGGGCGGTACCGTTGCGGGCTTGATTGTTAAGGGCACCCTCTCCGGCAACGTGGTTGGCGGCGTGGTAGCCAATAATCAGGGCGGCGATGTGCTTGATTGTTACTTTAACGGTAATGCAAGCTCCACCGCAACCTCTGTTAAGGTGGTTAGCCAAAACGTGCTGGTCAATACCGATGTAACCGCCCGTATGACCCCGTTGGTCAACAGTATTAAGAAATACAGCCCCGACCTGATCGGTCTTCAGGAGGCGGGCAAGAGCTGGCGCGATACGCTGGTCAACGGTTTTTCCGATTACGGCTATGTCTGGCAATATCGCGGCCTGGAATCCAATACAACGACGAAGGGCCTGGAAGCAACGCCGATCTTCTATAAAAAGAGCAAATTTACGCTGATCTCCAGCGGCTCCTTCTGGCTCTCCACTACCCCCGATAAACCTTCTTTGTGCTGGGATGACGGCATGAACCGTGTCTGTACCTGGGCCAAGCTTAAGGTGACGGCAACCGGCGAAATCATTTGGTTCTTTAATACCCACTTCCCGCTGACCGGAACCGCGCAGAACGGATCTGCCGGTGTTATGACGCAGAAGATTTCTTCTATGGTCGGTGATAATGAAATGTTCTTTGTAACGGCCGACTGGAACTGCGCGCCCGGCAGCGATCCCTATAATAAGATGATGACCGTTTGCGACGATATGGCATTGTACGCTGAGGTCGATAATACCAACGGCGCAGGCACCGGTAACAACGGCGGCACCTCGGTGACGCCGACCGGCGGCCGGATCGATATGTGCTTCTCTGATTATGATTTGGTTACGTTGCCGTATTATTCCGTCATGATCGAAACCTATACCTCCGGCGGCACCACCCTGCCGGTCTCCGACCACTTCGGTGTCTATTATGATTTCCGTTTGGATAGCGCCTCGGGCGGTATCGTCGGTAAGAACTACGGTGAGGTCACCAACTGTATCGCCTCCAACAGCGGCTCCGCTGCCGTTTCGGGCGGTATGATCAATGGTATCAACCGCGGTAGTATTGAAGGCTGTGCTGTATTCTCGGGCACGGCGGTCGGCCGTGAGGAGGGAACAAGCACAGCAGTAACCGTTTCCGACGTGACCAATGCTGCCTATACCCTGAATGATATCAACGAAAGCTCCGTCTGGAGTGTTAGCGGCAGTAACCTCGTATTGAGACCTGCAGGCAACCCGATCTATGAGATCAGCTTCTATGACCCCTCGGGCAATCTGCTCAAAACCGAGCTGACATCTTTGGAGGCTGCAACGGCATGGAATCCTTCGCTGGATACCGAATCCGAGGTATTTGCCTATTGGGAGCAGGATGTTCTGTCCAATAGCGCTGCCTTTACCGCTGTGATGAAGCCCAGCTCCTTTACCGTTGTCTTTTTGGATGCCGAAGGGAATACGCTCAGCTCCCAAACCGTTGAGTATGGAAAGAGCGCAATCGCACCTGCGATCATCGCTCCTGCAGGAATGACCTTTGCGGGCTGGAACGGCAACTATATCAACGTAACTGCCGACGTGGAGGTTATGCCGATCTTCGTCAATGCAGGAACGTTTACCGTCACCCTGCAAACGGAAGGCGACGGCACCGCTCTTTATCTGAACGGTGCGGCTGTTGATGCAGGCAGCTCCTATACGGCGGCCGAAGGCACCGAATTTAAGGTGATGGCCGATGATACGGTGCTCTATTGGAAGGACGATAGCGGTAAGATCCTCACCGAAGATGAGCTGCTTCGGTTCACCCTGACCCGCCACGTTACGCTGACAGCGGTTTATCCCACCGATTCCCGCTTTACCGTTACCTTTGTGGATGCGGATAATACGATTCTGAAAACGCAGGTGCTCCGTTCGGGCAGAAATGCCGTTGCTCCCGCACTGCCGAAACATCCGGGTCTTTCCTTTGTAGAATGGACAGGTGCATATAAGGCGGTGAAGGAGGATCTGGTTCTGCGTGCGATCTATGCGGCTGAAACAGAGCTGACCGTTACCGTTGTCGGCGGTACCGCAAGCGCCGCTTCCGTTACGGCGGGAGCCTGTGTCACCTTTGTTGCCGGTGCGGCACCGGAGGGCAAGACCTTTGCAGGTTGGTCGATGGATGGTGTAAACGTGATTTCCACCATGGAGACCTTCACTATGGCGATCAACGGCAACGTAACCTTGACTGCGCTGTACGAAACAGCAAAGTATTCCCCGATCGCAGTAACCGTCGATGAAAACAGCACCGTAACCCTTACCCGCCGTACCGAGGGCGATTATACCGTTCTCGGCAGCGGTCTGCTGTATAGCAATTCGCTGAGCGTAGTGATGGAGCTGGAGTGCGTGGATGGCATCAACGTGTGTCAGATCAACGATTCTCGCCTCACCCGCAACGGCAGTATGACTGCCGAGGTCGCGGCAACCTACGTACGCGGCTATCTGATTCTGTTGGATGAGATGACCGGTGAGATCGTAACCTTCTATTCTGCAGTTACCATGCTGGAGTAAGTCATGATGAAGAATGCCAAAATCCATCGGTTTTGGCATTCTTTTTCTTGCAACCTGATGCGATTTCTGCTATAATTAAGATGTATTTTTTCAAAAAATCGAAAGGTGATGGACGATGAATTTATTTAAACGTTTAACAGCGATCCTTTGCGCCGTTGTGCTTTGCTTCGGGCTTTGCCCGCGGCTTGCAATTGCCGACGGTGCCTTGGATACGCCCGCTACCGCGCCGTTGTTTTCTACCTATAAGGAGATGGTCGGCGTTGCGCTGGATTCCCGCGTGGCGGGGAAGGCAAGCGGCTCTAAATATATCGGCTATTGGGAGGATACTGCCTATACCTTCCGTGTCGGCATCGACGTGTTTGCCGATTTTGAATCGGCCTATGCTGCGCTGGAAGGGGAGAAGAACATCTTTGTTCTGACCGGTCATCATGGGGATCTTTTGATCACCAAGCCCGTCAACCTTTACGGCTATTATTATAACGTCAACCCCAATCAGCCCCATGGCGAGGCACTTGGTTGCCCCACCTTGAATCAGGTGCGGCAGAGCGACCGTGAAAGCTGCTTCGATAACGTTACCGTTGATGCGGGCGTGATCGGCGACGTCAACCTGAAGGGCGTGGTTTTGCGCGGCGGTTTTTACGATATTAATCGTGCAATCAGCGCAGAGCCGACGAATATCCTGCTGGAAAACATCATCGTTCGTCAGGAGGCGGGGATCCCAAGCGGCGGCACGCAGGTTTTTCGCTTTGATAATTCCAACAGTAAGAACAGCGATAAAAGTGCGGCCAATAATAAGGATAGCGCCAAGGTGTTGAATTGCCGCGTGGAGCAGCTCGCCGTCAGCCGTCTGTTTTGCAATTATATTCCGCCGCGCTTTACCGTGGATGGCTTGGTTACCGTCAGCGGATGCACCCCCTTCTTCGGGTTTCCGCAATGGCGCCGCTATATGTCTGATGCGGAGTTCACCCTGCAGAATTGCCATTTTGAAGATTTCGTATCCCCCGAAGGAAAGAAGTACTTCATTGTTATGGAGGGGCTCAATAAGTTTAACGGCAACTGTACCATCAATATTAAAGATAACGTCTTTACCGGCGATGCCGCCAGCCATATGGTTGAGGTTTATACCAAGGTTGGCTACGATATTAATATTACAGGCAACAGCTTTTTGGCCAAAACCCAAACAGGCTTGGAGCCCTTCAAGTGGAATACCACCTATGATACCACGCTTTACGACGATTATGCCGCCAATGCCGACGTTTCCGATACCGATCTTTCTGCCATCGTGGAGATCAGTAAGAATCGCTTTATCGGCTATACCAAGTTCAGCAATACAGTTAATGATCTTACCGCGTTTAATATCGCCGATAATTTCTTTACGAACGATCTGAAGGAATTTGAGTCCGTCTTGGGCGGATTTCCCACCAAGAGTGCCGGCTGGAATGCGCTCTCTTATTGGGTTGATTTCGACTTCACAATCTATGGAAACACCGTTCCTGCGTTAGTTTTCACCTCTCATGAGGTGATTAACGGTGCGGCGGCGAAGATCATCTATACCACCGATTCTACCATCAACCTTTATGATTACGGTATGACCCTGCCTAAGGGGGTTAAATTTACGATCTCGGGTGGCGAGAGCGCAACGGCGATTTCCGTCGCAAACGGCAGCGTTCGTACCGTCCAGATCAAGGTTTATTCCTACGACGGCACCCGTTCTGCCACCACCTCGCTGATGATCTACGGCCGTGCCTCCTATGCCGATGCGGTCGCCGCCTTGGAGGAGGCGATGATCCGCATCAATAGCGGCTGCTATACCGCCGCATCCCTTTCGGCTTATCAAACTGCGGCAACTCTGCTGCAAAATGCGTTGAGCACCAATAGTGATCCCTCCGAGTATATCACCTCGCTGGAAACAGCCGAAGCCAATCTCGCTTTTAAGAGCGGGGCAGAGGCGGCAATGAAATATTTTGATTATTTCCCCACCCTGAAGAAATTTAAGATCGTGGATGCCATCGATTGGGCGAAGTTTTCCGCTACCATTGTCGATACGGTCAGCCTGAGCGGCTATACCATCCGCTTGGCCAACGATATCGATTTCGGCGGCGCAACCATTAAGCCTGTTGGCGGCTGTTATGCCAATTCCGCTGATTCCGGTAATTTTTCGTTCAACGGCACCTTCGACGGCGGCGGCTATGAACTTTCCAATTTTGTGATTAAGGAAGAGGCTTACGGCGTCGGTTTGTTCGGTAAGCTGTATCGGGCAACCGTTAAGAATCTGCGGATCGGCAGCGGCAGCATCACAGGCATCGATAAGGTCGGCGGTGTTGCAGGCTATGCCGATGCCTCGAGTAAAATTATGAACTGCACCAACGAAGCGTCGATTATTGCCACCGATGGCAGCAACGGGATCGGCGGCATCGTTTCTCAGGCACGCGGCGGCACCCAGATTATCGGCTGTATCAACTACGGCTCCGTTACCGCCACCAATGGCCGTTCCTGCGGCATCGCCGCTTGGGGCCAGAGTGCAGCGGTGCTGAAGTATTGTATCAACTACGGCGCCCTGAGTGCGCCCTTGACCTTCCCGCTCTGCGTTTATACCACCGATTTTGATGCAAGCGCTCTCGTTACCGGCTGCTATTATTCTTCGGGCACGTCCCTTTGGGGGGAGCCGATCTCGAAGCTTTCCGATATCAATGAGTTTGCTTGGCTGAGCGGCTTGAAAACCTATAACGGTGAGCTGACTGCTGCTTACTATGGTTGCAAGATCTACCGCGCCGCCCTGACCTGCACCAACAATGGTCAAACGTATTATTACTATGGTGCGGCCAATACTCAGATTGGTTTCGATATCCCGGGCTACGTTGTTGATACGGTCACCTATAGCGGCGCGGTTCGCCCCCTGGAAGGTCTTTTGATCACCAAGGATTGCACCATGACCGCCGAGGCAATCCGCGTCACCTATAATATCACCTATAATCTCGATGGCGGCACCCTGCCGACCGATGCGCCCCAAACCTACGTTTCCGACGTAGAAACCTCGCTTCCCGATATCGGCTCGGTCAAAAAGAATAACTACGTGTTCTACGGCTGGTATGATAATGCTGCCCTGAGCGGCGATCCGATCTATTCCATCCCCGCCGCAACCGATGGAGACCGTACCTTCTATGCAAAATATCTCCCCATCGACCGTACCATTACCACCGCAGCGCAGCTGGTTACCTTTGCCAATGCGGTAAATAGCGGCACGAATTTTGCGGGCAAGGCAGTTGTGATCGGAGCCAACATCAATCTTTCGGGCACTACCTATCCCGTGATCGGTAATACGCTTAACACTCCGTTTAAGGGTGTTCTGTACGGCGGCGGTTATCAGATCAAGAACCTTTCCGTTTCCTCAAAGCCGCTGTCGGGCTTGGTCGGCGTTCTCGGCGCAGGCGGTGCGGTTGCAAGCCTGCAGGTGCAGGGCACTGTTTCGGGTAGCGTTGCGGGCGGTATTGTCGCCAATAATATCGGCGGCCGCGTGGTGGCTTGCTCCTTCGATGGCAAGGTTACCTCCACCGCCACTGAGATCCGTGTTATCAGCCAGAATCTGCGCGTCAATTCGTCCGAAGACCCCTATCTGGTTTCTGAGCGCCATACCCCGATGAAGAATATTCTGCTGTCGCAGAAGCCCGATATCATCGGCTTCCAGGAGGCCGAAAGGAATTGGTATAGCTATCTGCCCTCCGATTTTTCCGAGTATTCCTACGTGTGGACCTGGCGCGGTGTCGGCAGTAATAATACAACGGCAGGCTTTGAAGCAACGCCGATCTTCTATAAGAAGAGCAAGTTCAACCTGCTGGATAACGGCCATTTCTGGATCTCCGATACCCCAAACGTGCCGTCTTATTCCTATAATAACGATAGCATGAACCGCATTTGTATGTGGGTCAAGCTGCAGGTTAAAACCACCGGCGAGGTGCTCTATTTCTTCAATACCCATACATCCGGTGAGCAAACGGGCTATGGAACGAAAGGCGCAGAATTGATTCTCAAAAAAATCAAAGAAATTGTTCCCGCAAACGTTCCGGTTTATATTACTGCGGATTGGAACTTTGCGCCCGTTACCGCCTCCTATGCATTGATGACCGAGTATCTGGATGATGCGGCGTTGGTGACGCAAGAGGACGGCACCGGTGGCTGCGGCACCACCAGTAATTGGGGTGTCGGCGAGCCGGGCAGAAGAATTGATATGTGTTTCCTCAGAGGGGATCGGATTACCGTACCGTATTATAAGGTCATCCGTGATCTTTATACCGCCGATGGCTCGCAATGGTATCCCTCCGACCACTACGGCATTTTCGTTCAGTCTCTCTTGGAGAGTATGTCGGGCGGCATCGTCGGTAAGAATGAGGGTATGATTCAGAACTGTATCGCCACCAATGACGGCACCGCAGCCGTCTGCGGCGGCACCTTGGTCGGTGTCAATAAGGGAACGGTAAATAAAAGTGCTCTCTATTCGGGTACCGCTGTCGGAAATGAGCAGGGCAGCAGCAACGTGGTTGCCGTGTCCGACGTTGAGAATGCGGTTTATACCCTTAATTCCGCGAACTATTATGCTACTTGGGCAGTCAGCAACGGTGCACTCGTTCTGCAGCCCAACGGCACCCGCCTCTTGAACGTCAGCTACTATGACAGAGACGGTAAGCTGCTGAAAACCGACCTTACCTCGCTGGAGGAAGCGGTAAAATGGGTTCCTTCGATTGATACGGAGGCCGAGGTCTTTGCCTCCTGGAAGCAGGAGATTGGGATCAATGACGCTACCTTCACCGCGGTTATGACGCCAACGACCTTTACCGTTACCTTTGTGGATCCGGAGGGTGAGGTGCTCAAAGAACAGACCGTCGACTACGGTAAGGCCGCCACCCCGCCGAGCGTAACGCCGCCTTCGGGCTATCTCTTTGCGGGCTGGAGCGGCGTATATGAAAACGTCACCGCCGACGTAACGGTCGAGGCGATTTTCATGATTTCCGATCGGTTTTTGGTAACGCTTCAAGCCGAGGGCGACGCATCTGCCATGCAGGCAAATGGGCAAACCGTTGCCGCAGGAGACTCCTTCTTCTGCTCGGTAGGCGATAGCGTTTTGCTGCAGGCGGGGGAGGGCTTCCTCTATTGGAAGGATGATAGCGGCAAGATGCTCAGCGAGCAGCCCTGCTATCGCTATACCCCCTCTCGAAATGTCACGGTGACGGCCGTGTATTCCACCGCCGACCGTGTAACCGTTACCTTTGTCGGCCATGATAATACGATCCTGAAAACGCAGGTGCTGCGTACGGGCAGAAACGGAATTGCGCCCGCTATTCCAACCGTTTCGGGTATGACCTTCTCCGCATGGACAGAGAGCTTTAAGCCTGCTGCGGCCGACGTGGTTACCCGCGCGATTTATCTGCCTTCCGATACCATGCTTTCAGTTACCGTTGAGGGCGGTACCGCTTCGGCTGCTTCGGTTGCGTACGGAGAAACGGTCACCGTCACGGCTAATGTCGAGAATTTTGTCGGTTGGTCGCTGAACGGCAAGGATATCATCTCCGAGGATCGCGTTTATACGCTGGCGGTGCGTTGCGATATCACCCTTACGGCACTGACCTCCGCTGCGGCTGCCTATGCACCCGTGTCGCTGAGCGTTGATGCAGAGGGGAATGCTACCCTGATCCGTCAGGTGCAGGGCGATTATACCGTTCTCGGCAGCGGCATTCTTACCGCAAATGCCTTGAATCGTGTCATCCGTATTGAATGTATCGACGGTGAGTCCGTTTTTGCGATCGGCGATACCCGACTCACCCGTAACGGTGTGATGACCGTTTCGGTCTCCGCCACCTATTTGCGTGGCTACGTGGTTCTGCTCAACGAGCTGACCGGTGAGGTCGAAACGTTCTATACCTCCGTTATTATGCTTTGATCAAATGCAGGGAAGAAATTCCCTGCATTTTTGTTGTATTTTTGGTGTTATTATTGTATAATATTAAAAACGATCTCAAAGAGGGGTATATCATGAAGGAATTAAACGCAGCGGTTGAAAAACATACAGAGAAGATTATGGAAGCCGAACGGTACATTTGGAAGCATCCCGAAACAGGCTATCGGGAGGTTAAAACCTCTGCCTACCTGGAAAGGGAGTTCCGTGACCTCGGTTATGATTTGGTGTTGGCGGACGGAATAACGGGCTTTTATACCGTGCTGGATACCGGTCGGCCCGGACCCGAGGTGCTGGTGTTGGCAGAGCTGGATTCCATCATCTGCCCCGAGCATCCCGAGTCAGATCCCGAAACGGGCGCCGTCCATTCCTGCGGCCACCATGCCCAATGTGCGGCCATGGTCGGTATTGCCGCTGCGCTGAAGGAGCCGGGAATATTGGATAAATTCTGCGGCAGAATCCGCCTTTGCCTCGTTCCTGCCGAGGAACTGCTGGAGATCGGCTATCGCATGGAACTGAAGAAAGCGGGCGTGATCAAGTATCTGGGCGGTAAAAGCGAATTCCTTTCCCGCGGCTATTTCGATGGAGTCGATATCGCCTTTATGGTGCATACCGCCGGTGGGTTCAGCGTCGGCAAGGGCTCGGTCGGTTGCCTGACCAAGCAGATCATCTATAAAGGAAAGGCAGCCCATGCGGGCGGTGCCCCGCATCATGGCCGTAATGCGCTGTATGCCGCCGCCTGCGGGATCAATGCGGTCAATGCCATCCGCGAAACCTTCCGAGAGCGGGATATTATTCGGGTGCATCCCATTATAACAAGCGGCGGCGCCATGGTTAATGCCATTCCCGAGCAGGCTGTGCTGGAAAGCTATGTCCGCGGTGCGAGCTTTGAAGCGATCTGTGCCGCCAATCAAAGGGTGAATCAGGCGCTGTGCGGTGCCGCACTTTCGATCGGTACCAACGTGGAGATCATCGATGCTCCGGGCTATGCCCCTCTCGCCAATGATCCCAATATGTGTCAGCTTGTCGCCGATGCGGCTGCGTTAGCGATCCCCGAATATGAATTCAAAAAAGGAGACGCTTTTTCCTCCGGAAGCACCGATATGGGCGATTTGAGCTGTATTATGCCGGTGGTGCATCCCTATTGCGGCGGCGCAAGCGGTACGGGTCACGGCAATGATTATAAGATCGAAGATCCCGTGAAGGCCTGCGTGGCAAGCGCCAAAATGCAGCTCGGAATGCTGCTGCTTTTGCTTTCTGCCGGAGGAGAAAGAGCCTATAAGATTATCGAGGAATACGAGCCGTGCTTTGCGTCCAAGGAGGATTTCCTCTCGTTTATGGATTCGCTGAATACCGAAGGGGATCGGATTGTTTACGGCGAGGATCACACCGTTCAAATCAATGTGAAATAATTGTCAAAAAGAGCCCGTAAGGGCTCTTTTTTTCTTGCGTTTTTTGTCATTTTATATTATAATTTATAATGTATAAATATTTGCTCTTGAAAGGTGAACGGTTTATGAGAATTTTCAAGCGGATCACAGCATTGATCGTAACTCTCGTGATGGGATTGAGCACCTGCCCCTTTTCGGTAACGGCCGAGGGGATGCTCTCCAAGCCTGAGTCGGCCCCCGATTTTTCCACCTATACCAAGATGGAAGGTATTGCTTTTACGTCGGAGGTTGCCAACCTGCCCAATGGATCGCAGTACATTGATTATTGGGATGGCAAGGCATATTCCTTCACAGTCGGCGTCAATGTTGTCGGCAGCTTTGAGGATGCTTGCGCTGCATCCTCCGCCGAGGTCCCCAATGTTTTTGTGCTGCCGGGCAATCAGGGTGATCTGTTGATTACCGCGCCCGTCAACGTGTTTGGATACTATTATGACGTGAACCCGAATACTCCGATTGTCGATGCGTCGGTTTGTCCCACCCGTAATCCCGAGCGGGATGCGGGGATGGAAACCACCTTCAATAATGTCAGTATTGCGGAAGGTACACTCGGTTCGATTTATGTTGGCGGATTTACCCTTGCAGGCACGTTCTACGATAATGCCCGCGGTATCAGCGATCAGGCTACCGAGATTACCCTTGAAAACGTTGTGGTCTCTCAGGAAAGCGCCGCCTCTCCCAACGGTTCTCATATTTTTATTGTCAGCAACGCCAATACGAATAATACCGCCGAAAGTGCAGCGCAGAATAAAGATTCCTTTGTGTTGCGCAACTGCCGTTTGGAAAAGGTACTTTCGTCGCGGATCTCCTCCAATCAAATTCCGCCCAAATATACCGTCGACGGTATGGTTTCGGTGTCGGGCTGTACCACCTTTTATGGCTTTGCCCAATGGCGCCGTTATATCACCAACGGTGAGTTCAACTTGCAGAATTGCTATTTTGAGAATTTTTCCGCCGCCGACGGTCGTGGCTATTTTCTTGTAATGGAGGGCCTTAATAAATTCAATGGCAACTGCTCCATTAATATTAAGAATAATGTGTTCGGTGGCGATGCGGCCAACTATATGGTGCGTGTATTCACCAAGGTCGGCTATGATATCAATATTATCGGCAATACCTTTTTGGCAAAGAGCAAAAGCGGCTTGATCCCCATTACGTGGGATACCTCCTACGATACCAATGTGTATAGTGACTACGCCGCCAATGCCGATATATCCAACGTGGATCTTTCCACTGTTGCCGAGATTCGCAACAACCGCTTTATCGGCTATACGAAATTCGATAAAATCATTAATTCCAAAACTGTTCTTGACCTTAACAATAACTTTTTTACCACCGATCTGAGCAGCTATAAAACCGCCGTCGGCACCGCTCCGACCTATAACAGCGGCTGGAAGCTGAGCAGATATTGGGTCGATTATAACCTTTCGGTCGGCAGTGAAACAATTCCTGCCATTTCCTTCAGCCATGCTGCGGTGCAGCAGGTGGAAGGCGGCTTTTCGCTTCATACGGATGCCTCTGCCGTCAATCTCTATGATTTCGGTCTGCAGCTGCCCGAGGGGGTTACCGTTCAATTTTCTACCGATGAGAGCTATTCCTCAATTGCACTCAATGCGGGCAGTAATACCCGTACCTTCACCGTCTATTCCTACGATGGCACTGCAAGCAAAACCTGTACGCTTACGATTTACTGTGATACTGCGCAGACCGATGCACTGAAGCGTCTGCAGGCGGCCTACGTTCGCTTGAATGTAGGCTGCTATACGGCCGATTCTTTGGAGGGCTATGCCGAGGTGATCGAAGCGCTGCGGCAGGCGATTGAGCAAAACGGCGATGTTTCCGCCGCTCTGGCGGCGTTGGATACCGCCGAGGCAGCGCTCGTGTATAAGTCAGTTGGTACCGCGGTTGATCTGCGCTACTACGATTTGTTTGCCGATCGGAATTTCTATACCGTCTCCGATACGGCCGGCTGGAAGAAGTTTGCTTCCTTGGTCAGCTCGGGCACAGAACTGTTCGGCGGCAAAACCGTCACCTTAACCGCACCCTTGAATTTCGGCGGTGAAGCCATCGATCCGGTGGGCGGTTGCTTTGAAACCGATACTGCTTCGGACGCTGTTTCCTTCAAAGGCACCTTCGACGGCGGCTGTCATCTGATCGAAAACTTTGTGATCAATAAACCAGACCACTACGGTGTCGGCCTTTTCGGGCGGGCGGTTAATGCAACGATTAAAAACGTGCGAATCGGAAAAGGCAACGTAACCGGCTATGATAAGATTGGTGGTTTGGCAGGCTTTGCCGATAACTGTACCGTCACCAACTGCTCCTCTGAAGCAGACGTGGTTGCAATCAGCGGCGGTAATGGAATTGCGGGTCTGGTCTCGCAATTGCGTCAAGGCGCGAAAATGACCGATTGCATCAACTACGGCAGCGTTACCTGCCCCAACGGGCGCGCCAACGGCATTATGGCTTGGGGTCAAACAACGGCAATATTAAGCCGCTGCGTCAATTACGGCGTCCTCTCGGGTGATAAATATAGCTATCCCGTCGGCCGTTGGAATGATTCTATCGCGGATTGGTCCACCATGATGACAGACTGTTATTATACCACTTCAAAGGTTGAGCAGGTCGGCGCCACCGTTCTGGATGATCTCAACGTATATGAGGTGGCATGGAAAACCGGCTTGTATGTGGAAAACGGGCGTTTGTCCATTAAAAACGTGGGCAAGAAGGTTTACCGAATTGCCCTCAACTGCGGAAGCCTCGGCGTGCGCTATTATTACGGTGCCGCAGGCGAGCAGGTCAACTTCAACGTGCCGGGCTATTACGTCAACGAGGTGCTGAACGGTACGCAGGTGCTCTCCGTTGCAGGCTTGACCTATACGCGGGATTGCAACTATACCGCTACCATGACGCCCTATAATTATACGGTTAACTATGAGCTCAACGGCGGTAGCTTTATCAACGACGTAGTCGACGTTTTTAACGTAGAAAATAACTTTGCTTTACCGGGCGGCAGCATGATCGAAAAGAGTGGTTATTTGTTTGCGGGCTGGTATCTGAATTCCGATCTTTCGGGCGACCGTATTATTTCGATCGATAAGGGCACGGTGGAGGATATCACCGTATATGCCAAATACGTTAAAGTCGATTATGAGATTTCCACCGCCGATCAGCTTGTTTCTCTCGCATCCACCGTTAATGGCGGCAATAACCTTGCGGGGAAGGGTGTCAAGCTGACTGCAGATATTGATGTGAGCGGGGTTTCCTTTGCGGGAATCGGTAATTCAATGCTTACGCCCTTTGCGGGTGTTTTCGATGGTGCGGGCCATCGGATCAGCGGCCTGAATATCAGCGGTGTTCCCGTAGCGGGCGTTGTGGGTGTTCTTACCAATTCGGGTATGGTTTCCAATCTGCTGGTCGAGGGTTCTGTCAGCGGTAATCTGGCGGGCGGTATCGTCGGTAATAACCTGGGCGGTACGGTGGAAAGCAGCAGCTTCAGCGGTACCGTTACCTCTGCGCCAACCGCGATTAAGATCATCAGCCAAAATGTGCGCGTGGACAGCAGCAGCGATCTTCATGGCGCCAAGGATCGCCATACCCCCTTGAAGAATATCCTGCTGGCGCAGGATCCCGATGTGATCGGTTTCCAGGAATGTACACCGTCGTGGAAAATCTATTTGACGCAGGATTTTTCGAGCTATGGCTATGTATGGCAATATCGCGGCTATGGAAGTAATACAATAACCAAGGGCTTGGAAGCAACTCCCGTTTTCTATAAAAAGAGTAAATTTGATCTTTTGGACAGCGGTACCTTCTGGTTGTCGGATACCCCCAATAAAGCTTCCCTTTGCTTTAATGAGGATATGAACCGCTGCTGTACCTGGGTGAAGCTTCGGGTCAAAACCACGGGTGAGGTATTCTTCTTCTTTAATACCCACTTCCCGCTGGACGATGAATCCCGTGTGAAGAGCGTGGCGGTGCTGAAATCCAAGGTGGCGGCCATTGCCGGCAACTATAATACCTATTTTTTGACTGCCGACTGGAACTGTACCGACGGCTCCAACGGCTATAATGCATTGGTCGAATGGAACGAGGACTTTTCTTATACCGCAGAAGTGGATGCTACCAATAAATCCGGTACCTACAACGGCTTTGACGTGGCTCCGCGTAGCCGAATCGATATTGCTTTTGGGCGCCCGAATACCGTAACGGTTCCCTATTATAAGGTCGTTTTGGATACTTACGTTGACTCCGACGGTGTGGAATGCCCGCCCTCCGACCACTATGCGGTTTATTATGAGATCGAGCTGCAAAGCGGTGCAGGCGGCATCGTCGGTAATAACGAGGGTGCAATCTATGATTGCGTGGTGCAAAGCAGCGGCAGCGCGAGCACCTTTTTCGGAAATGCCTGCGCTAAAAACCTCGGATACGTCGACGGTCTGTACTACGGCGATCAATCCTGCGGGCTGAATCTCGGTGTTGATGAAAGCTTTACAAAGGATACTCTTGTCGCGGGCCTTTATCAGTTGAACCGTAATATGGGTCTTAACGTATGGGGTGTTGAGGAAGGAAAAGCTGTTCTTCAGCCTCGCGGCGAACGAATCTATCAGATCGAGTATCTGAATTTTGAAGGGAACGTCGGCAAAACCGATTGGAATACCCTTGCGGCAGCCAAGGAATGGTACCCCGACTATGATGATGCTGCCAACGTCTTTAATTATTGGGACTATACGGTACAAGGCAACGTTGCCACCTTTATTCCCGTGATGCAGGCCTCTGCCTATACCGTTCGATTTTACGATTTCGACGGCAACGTGCTGAAAACAGAGGTTGTCACCTATGGATTGTCGGCAACTGCTCCGCAGGCGCCCGTTTTGGCTGGCTATAGCTTCATGGGCTGGGATCGGAATTTCACCTCCGTGAAAGGAAATCTCGACGTAAAGGCGGTTTATATCAAGGAGAATACCTTTAATTTGACGTTGCTCACCGAAGGTGAGGCCACAACTCTGGCGGTGAACGGGGAAACGGTCGCTTCCGGCTTTACCTGCACAGCGCTTGGCGGAACCCGCTATAAGCTCTGTGCGGGGGAGGGCTTCCTCTATTGGAAGGATGCTGCAGGAAAGATCTATTCCGAGAATGCCGTTTTGGATCTGGCGCTGACCCATCACGTCACCCTGACGGCTGTTTATGCCACGGCCAAGCGCTATACGGTCTCTTTTGTGGATATCGACGGCACGGTGCTGGAAACACAGATTGTTGTTCGCTCTGCGTACGGTCCCGCCACGCCCGAGCGTCCGGGAATGACCTTCGCAGGCTGGGATCAGTCCTACCGTGGCTTGAAGGGTGATACCATTATTCGGGCCACTTATACCGTCGATAGCGCGGCAACGGTTACCGTTGTGGGCGGCTCGGCCTCTGCCGAAACGGTGCAGCTCGGCGCATCGGTTACCGTCACTCCCGATCAAACCGAGGGGTTTGTGGGCTGGTCGATGGATGGCACAACGGTCTTTTCCACCAAGGCCAAGCTGACCCTTCCCGTATGGGGCGATGTCACCCTGACAGCACTGTATGAGAGCGCCAAGCAATGCGGCGTTGCCATTGCCGTTTACGATGACGGCACCGTTCAGCTGATCCGCCGTGTGGAAGGTGATTATACGGTGCTGGGCAGCGGTATTCTGTATACCGATAGCCTTGCAACCTCGCTGGTGCGGGAGTGTGTCTCCGTGTCGACGGTACAGCAGCAGGTCGATTATTCGCTCACTCGAAACGGCTCCGCCCTCTTTACGGTGGAGAATGCGCTCTATCTGCGCGGCTACGTCGTTCTGCTGGATGAAATGACCGGAGAAACGGTTGTGCAGTATACTGCGGTCTATCTGAAACAACAGTAATTATTAAAGCAAGGATGCGTTGCATCCTTGCTTTTTTTACAGTTTAGTGCTATAATAAAGTGAATATACCGAAATGAGGCGTTGTAATGAAAAAGTTAATGCGTGAATTGATGGAAATGTTGGATTCGGTCGTTGTTGCATTGGTAGCGGTGATGATTCTGTTCTCGTTGGTCTGCCGTGTCTACGTGGTCAACGGCGCATCCATGGAAAAAACGTTGGCGAATGAGGATCGGCTCTTGGTTTCTCAGCTTTTCTATACCCCCGAGCAGGGCGATATCGTTTGCTTTTTGGAAGAGGGCAGCGAGAAGGTGCTGGTTAAGCGCGTGATCGCCACCGAAGGGCAAACCGTCGATATTCGGGACGAAACGGTGTATGTCAACGGCGAGGCGCTGGATGAAGGGTACGTTTATAACGTCGGCCCTTGGATCACCGGTCAGATTGCCTATCCGTATACCGTTGGAGAGGATCAGGTTTTTTGCATGGGAGATCATCGGGATAATTCCCATGATAGCCGTGCCTTTGGCGCAATCGATGAAAAATATTTACTGGGCAAGGTGGTGCTTCGCCTGTTCCCGCACTTTGGAGTGGTAGACTGATGGGTAATTTGCAGATTCAATGGTATCCCGGTCATATGACCAAAACCAAGCGCTATATCGAGAAGAATATCGGAATGGTCGACGTGGTGATCGAGGTGTGCGACGCCCGCGTGGTGCGCAGCAGCCGTAATCCCGATTTCGATCGCCTGCTGGCCAATAAAAAGCGGTTGGTCGTTCTAACGAAGAAGGATCTGGCCGATGAAGCGGTCAACCGCGCTTGGGAAGCTTATTTTAAAGAGCGGGACCTGAAGGTGCTGTTTTTGAACAGTACCACGGGTCAGGGCGTTTCGGATATTATTCCCGCGGTGCGGGAGCTGCTGAAGGAGCAGCTGGAGCGTGCCAAGGCGAAGGGGATGACCAAAACCATCCGCGTGATGATGTGCGGTGTGCCCAATTCAGGAAAGAGCACGCTGATCAATGCGCTGTGTAAGCGCCGTGCCACCGATGCACAGGATCGTCCGGGTGTTACCCGCGGCGGACAATGGGTGACCCTGCGCAGCGACGTGGAGCTGCTGGATACGCCCGGTGTGCTGTGGAATAAATTCGAGGATATGCAGGTCGGTATCCATCTTGCGCTCACCGGCGCGGTCAGCGATGAGGTGGTGGATCGGGAAGGGCTTGCCATGGAGCTGATCGAGATCCTGCAGGAAAAGTACCCCCGTCAGCTGGAGGAACGCTATAAGCTGGACTGTATCGACGGTATGATGCCGCTGGATATTTATGAAGAAATTTGTCGAAAGCGCGGCTTTATCATGCGCGGCAACGAGTTTGATTATACCCGCTGTGCCGCCGTTTTGCTGGATGAATTCCGCGGCGGTAAGATCGGCAGAATTTCACTGGAGGCGCCCGATGCTTGATTATCGATTGGAAGAAGAGGCTCGCGCCGCGGGCTTTCATACCGTTTGCGGTGTGGATGAGGCGGGGCGCGGCTGCCTTTGCGGCCCCGTATGCGCCGCGGCGGTGATTTTGCCCGCCGAGTGGAATCATCCTCTGCTGAACGATTCCAAAAAGCTTACGCCTAAAAAAAGAGATCTCCTATTTGATGAAATCAAAGAAAATGCCGTTGCCTATGCTGTTGGCTGGGGCACGGTGGAGGAGATCGACGAAATCAATATTTTGAATGCCGCCATGCTGGCCATGCGCCGTGCCATTGCCGGCCTGCCGATCGCACCGGATTTTGCGTTGGTGGACGGTAATATCGCGAGAGATTTTCCCATCCCCGCCAAGCCTGTCATCGGCGGCGACGGTATCTCTCCCTCCATTGCGGCGGCCTCCATTTTGGCCAAGGTTTCCCGTGACCGCCTCTGCGAGGAGATGGAGCGGGATTATCCCGGCTATGGAATTGGTGCCCATAAGGGCTATTGTACCAAGGTGCACCGTGAGGCCCTATTGAAGCTGGGCGCCGCACCCATCCATCGCAAAACCTTCTTAAAAAAGATTTTGGGGGAATAAAATGAAGGTCTACGGCTTAGGCTTAAAGGGAGAGCAGGCTGCCGTGCGGTTCCTTCGCAAGAAGCGCTGGAGGATATTGGAACGCAATTTCCAATGCCGTTTCGGTGAGCTGGATATTATCGCTAAGGATAAGGATTGCTTGGTGTTTTGCGAGGTGAAAGCCCGCAGCGAGGGAATGATCGCCGCTCCGCAGGAGAGCGTGATCTATGCCAAGCAACAAAAAATGATTAAAACAGCGCAATATTGGTTGCTGTCCCATGAGGAGGATTGCCCGATGCGCTTTGATGTGGTGGCGGTCACCGTTGATGCCAAGGGGCGTTGCACGGTGGAGCACCTGGAGAACGTAATCGAATTATGACCTTTTATGCCGATCTTCATTGCGATACCTTGTGGCGGTGCTACGACCGCCGCAGTACCCTCGATGATCCCTCTCTGCAGCTGACCCGAAAGCCTCCCTTTCATCATCTGCAGACCTATGCGATTTATATTCCCGAGGAGGTTGGGGATCCTTACCGCTATTTTCGATCGGTCTATGCCTATGCCGAGGAGCTGATGCGGCGCTATCCGGAGATGGTGCTCTGCTGCTCGGCGGCAGAGATCGATGCCGCCTTTGCGGCGGGCAAAACGCCGTACCTTTACAGCGTGGAGGGCGGCGGCTTTTTCGGCGATGACCGTGAAAAGAACCGAACGATCGCCATGGAGCTGAAACAAAAGGGCATTGCTTTTTTGTCCCTATGCTATAACCACGGCAACGCTCTTGCGGGCGGTGCCTTGAGTAAGGGCGGTCTTACAGAGCAGGGAAGAGAGGCGGCCTTGCTGTTGGCTGAGATGGGGATTGCGTCGGATATCTCCCACCTGAATCGGGAGTCTGCCGATGCGCTGCTGGAAATGTCGGAGCTTTCGGTGGTAGCCACCCATTCGAATTGCTTTGCGCTGACGCCCCATCAACGAAATCTGACCGATGCACAGATCAAAGCCCTCATTGCCCGCAAGGGCTTGATGGGCATCAACTTTTATCCGCCCTTTTTAAAAAGCGGCGGTGAGGCTGCCATTCGTGATGTGGTTGAGCATATTCGCCACGTGCTGGAGCTGGGCGGGGAGGAGATCCTCGCCTTCGGCAGTGATTTCGACGGCATCACCGAAACGCCTGCGGATCTGCAAACCCTTGCGGATCTGCCGCGGCTTGCGGATGCGCTTTGCGCAGAATTCGGCGCAGCGCTTTCCGAAAAGCTTTTGTACGGTAATTTTCGCCGTTGGTTTAAGTAAATGCCGGCGTTGGCCGGCATCCTTTGAAAGGAGATTATTTCTCCTTGAAGGTCTTGCAGAAGGTATCCGAGCTGCAGGTGCAGTTGGCGCAATCGCCCACTTCGATCTTTTGGGCGGTGCACTTGTTGTCTGTGGTGTGATAATAGCAGTTGTTTACCTTGCAATCGACCCCGGAATTAACGGATTTGTTATTCATGGGTTCAAACACTCCTTTCCGTAAGGTAGTTTGAACCGTATCCATTGAAATATTCAATCGAACAGGAGGTGAAAAAATGGCAATTTTCGTATTGGGTGATCCCCACCTTTCGCTCGCGAGCGATAAGCCGATGGACGTCTTTGGCGCCCGCTGGGAAAACCATGCCGAAAAAATCAAAAAAGCATGGCTGGCGCAGGTGACGGATGCCGATACCGTTGTGTTGGCGGGCGATCTTTCTTGGGCAATGTCCCTGAATGAGGCGGAGGCTGATCTTGCCTTTTTTCACGCTCTGCCTGGGAAAAAGCTGTTGCTTAAGGGCAACCACGATTATTGGTGGGATACCGTTTCCAAAATGAACCGTTTTTTTGCCGAACGGGAATGGGAAGATTTTGAATTTTTGTTTAATACCGCATATAACGTGGAAGACGTTGCCCTTTGCGGCACCCGCGGTTGGGAGCTCTCGGCGGGCGGGGAGCAGGATCAAAAGATCCTTGCCCGCGAGCTGCAGCGGCTGGAGCAGTCGCTGTCTTTGGGCGAGGGAAAGGAGAAAATAGCCTTCTTTCACTACCCGCCCTTCGGAGAAGGGGAGAGCCCGTTCCTGCCGATTTTAAAGAAGCACGGTGTGCGCCGCTGCTATTACGGGCATATCCATGGCGGAAAAGCACTGCAAACCCCGCCGCAACTCATCGACGGCATTGAATTTACCTTGATTTCTGCCGATGCGCTGGATTTTTCACCCTTGAAAATTGATCTTGAGGGCAAAAATGAACAAAATTGCCAAAAAAAGGTCGGATTTTGGGCGAAACTTCTCTCACTTTTTAAGAGTAAGTGTTGACATTTTCGTTTGTTGATTATAAAATAATAAAGATACATGGTAAAAACTATGGAGGTAGAAAAGAATGACTGTAAAAGAAGTTAAAAAGCTGGAGAAGAGCACTGTTGAGCTGCTCATCGAGGTAAAGGGCGATGAGTTCAAAAAGGCTGTAGACGATGCCTTCAAGAAGAACATTTCCAAAATCACCGTTCCCGGCTTCAGAAAGGGCAAGGCTCCCCGTAAGGTCGTAGAGCGCCTGTACGGTGAGGGTGTCTTTTATGAAGATGCCGTAAACGCACTCTATCCCAAGGCATATGACGATGCCGTTGAGGCTGAGAAGCTGAACGTTGTTGCCCGCCCCGAGATCGAGATCACCGAGGTTGATGCCGATGGCTTCACCTTCAAGGCTACCGTTGTTGTAAAGCCCGAGGTGGAAGTTAAGAAATATAAGGGTTTAAAAGCAACCAAAAAGGTCTATACTGTAACCGAGACCGAAGTAAAGGCAGAGCTCACCCGCCTGCAGAAGCAGAATGAGCGCACCGTAGTTGTGGAGCGCGAGTCTAAGGACGGCGATACCGTCAACATCAACTTCGACGGTTCCGTTGACGGCGTTCCCTTCGATGGCGGCAAGGGTGAGAACTATGATCTGGTTCTCGGCTCCGGCAGCTTCATCCCCGGCTTCGAGCCCCAGCTGGTTGGCAAGAAGGCAGGCGAGGATGTCAGCGTTGAGGTTACCTTCCCCGAAGAGTATCATGCCGAGGAGCTGAAGGGTAAGGCGGCTGTTTTCGCTTGCCATATCAATGAGGTTAAGGAAACCGAGGCCCCCGAAATCGATGATGAGTTCGCAAAGGACGTCAGCGAGTTCGATACCTTGGCTGATCTGAAGAAGGATATCAGAAAGAAGCTGAAGGAGCAGAAGGAGCGTCAGTCTGCAAATGAGCTGGATAACGCTCTGATCGACATTCTGCTGGAGAACACCGAGGTTGAGATCCCCGACGCCATGGTCGAGCAGAAGATCGACGGTATGTGCGGTGAGTTCGAGCAGCGCCTTGCAGGCTCCGGCTTGGATCTTAAGACCTATCTGCAGTATACCGGCATGGATGAGGCCGCTTTCCGTAAGGGCTTCGAGGCCGATGCACTGAAGCAGGTTAAGGTTCGCCTGGCTCTGGAAGCAGTTGTTGCCAAGGAAGGCATCGTTGTTTCCGATGAGGATATCGAGAAGGAATATAAGGACATCGCCGATGCCTACGGTATGCCCGTTGATCAGGTTAAGATGTACCTGCCCGTAACCGATATCACCATGGATTGCGCTGTTTCCAAGGCTGTTGAGGTTATCAGAAACAATGCAGAGGTTACCGAAGAAAAGGTAACCGCCAAGAAGGCTCCCGCAAAGAAGGCCGCCGCTAAGAAGGAAGCCGACGCGGAGTAATTAGAATTTAAGGAGTTTATCTATGAGTTTAGTCCCGATGGTAGTGGAGCAGACCGGTCACGGTGAGCGCTCCTATGATATCTATTCCCGCCTGCTGAATGATCGCATTATCATTTTGGCGGAAGAGGTCAATGATACCACGGCAAGCCTTGTAATTGCCCAGCTTTTGTATCTGGAGAGTCAGGATCCCGATAAGGATATCAGCTTCTATATCAACTCTCCCGGTGGCTCGGTAACAGCCGGCCTTGCGATCTTTGATACCATGCAGTATATCAAGTGCGACGTATCAACGATCTGTATCGGCATGGCTGCGAGCATGGGTGCATTTCTGCTGGCCGCCGGTGCGAAGGGTAAGCGCTACTGCCTGCCCAATAGTGAGGTGATGATCCATCAGCCTCTCGGCGGTATTATGGGTAGCGTTACCGATGTGGAAATCCGCAATCGGAACCTGAAGAAAACCAAGGATAAACTGAATCGGATGCTGGCTGATTTCACGGGTAAGAGCCTGGAAGAGATCACCCGCGATACCGATCGCGATAATTTTATGACCGCCGAAGAAGCCAAGGCTTACGGTCTTGTGGATGAGGTAATTGCTCACCGCTGATGCTATTAAGTAAGAGAAAGGAATTTTTCGGATTCCTTTCTCTTTACATTTATAGGGAGAATTCAAACGATGTCTGATCATAAGAAAAAGAACTGCTCCTTCTGCGGCCGCTCGGCGGCAGAGGCAAATATGATCGAGGGTCTGGACGGCCTCATCTGCGCCGAGTGCGTGGAGCTTTGCATGAGCATTTTGGAGGAGGGCGGTTATCGCTCTCCGCGTGAGCAGAGCGCACCCCAAAAGGGGAAGAAAAAGAGCGATGAGGAGATCCACGTCTATAAGCCGCAGGAAATCAAGCGCTTTTTGGATGAATACGTCATCGGTCAGGAGCGCGCCAAGATCGCCCTTTCCGTTTCCGTTTATAACCATTATAAGCGGATTATGAATCTGGATCGGGAGGATCCCGACGGCGTTGAACTGCAAAAGAGTAATATTTTGCTGGTGGGCCCCACCGGAAGTGGTAAAACCTATCTGGCCAAAACCTTGGCCAAGATCCTCAACGTCCCCTTCGCTATCGCCGATGCAACAACCCTGACCGAGGCGGGCTATGTGGGCGAGGATGTGGAGAATATCCTGCTCAAATTGATCCAGGCGGCTGATTTTGATGTGGAGCGTGCCCAGAAGGGCATTATCTACGTGGATGAGATCGATAAAATCGCCCGTAAGAGCGAGAACGTATCCATCACCCGCGACGTCAGCGGTGAGGGCGTGCAGCAGGCTTTGCTGAAAATTGTCGAAGGTACCGTTGCAAACGTTCCCCCTCAAGGCGGCAGAAAGCATCCGAATCAGGAGTTTATTCCGATCGATACGACCAATATTCTGTTTATCTGCGGCGGCTCCTTCGATGGAATTCAGGACGTTGTTAAAAAGCGGATCGGCAAGTCTGCCGTCGGCTTTGGTGCGCAGATTCAGAGTAAAGAAGGCCCCTCGCTCACCGAGATCTATCAAAAGCTGGAAAGCCGCGATATCGCAAAATACGGCGTGATCCCCGAGTTGGTCGGCCGTTTGCCGGTGCTGGTTACGTTGGACGAACTGGATGAGCAAGCCATGCTTCGCATCCTGACCGAACCGAAGAACGCCATTGTCAAGCAGTATAAAAAGCTGTTCCAATTGGATGATGTGGAGCTGGTCTTTACCGACGATGCGCTCCATGCCGTTGCTGAGCAGACCGTCACCCGTAAAACGGGCGCCCGCGGCCTGCGTGCAATTATTGAAAACGCCATGATGGACGTGATGTATCGCGTTCCCTCCATGGAAAACGTCGCTAAGGTCACCTTGGATCGTGCCTTTGTTTTGGGCGAGGGCGAGGCGAAGATTGAATATAAGGAGGAGAATCGGGATGCAAAGTAATTTCTTTTCGATGCTCTTTCGTATGAAGTATATCGATCGCTGGGCGCTGATGCGGAATTCCCGCGCGGAAACCCTCACCGAGCATACGCTGGAAACCGCCGTGTTGGCCCATGCGCTTGCAACCATCTCCAATGAGCGCTTCGGAACAAGCTATAATGCCGACCGTGCTGCGGTGCTGGGAATGTTCCATGATGCCCATGAGATTTTAACCGGCGATATGCCTACGCCCGTGAAGTATCAAAACCCCGCCATTGAAACTGCCTTTAAGGGCGTTGAGGCGGCCGCAAACGATCAGTTGATCGGAATGCTGCCCGTTGATTTGCAGGCAACCTATGCGCCGCTGCTCAATGAGGCGGATGAAGAGCTGCGCCCTCTCGTGAAGGCGGCTGATAAGCTTTCTGCGTTGATCAAATGTATCGAGGAGCGCAAGGCGGGAAATACCGAATTTGCCAAGGCGGAGCAGTCAATTCGTCTGCTGCTGGAAGAAAATACCCTGCCCGCCGTTCAAGTGTTTATGGAAGAATTTTTGCCCGCATTTGAGTTGACCTTGGATGAAATGAGATGAAAAAAGCCGCCCAATGGGCGGCTTTTATAATGCGCATCGAACAGCCGAAACGATTGTTTCGGCATAAGTTCCACCATCCAAAAATTCATCGCCCTTCGGCTCGATATTTTTGGGGTGTCACTTACCCCTAAAGGGACTCGAAAGCGCAAAGCGCTTTCATCGCTGCCCCGCTTGCGCGAGCACGCTCGAGTGAGCCTGCTATCCCGGCCAATAAAGAATCCGCCCGTTTAGGCGGATTTTTTATTGGCTATGGGCTACAAAAAAGATATTTTTGCTGTTTTTGCGTATGAATTCGAACTCTCGCATAAATAATGATATATCGCTTGCGCGATATGATATACGGCTGGCACCGTATGATATATTTCCACATCGTGAAAATATGATATAATATCCGTTCCTTCATATGCCGCAGGCATATATCACCCACCGAAGGTGGATATCATATCGAAGATATATCACCCGTTCCGTAAGGAACGGATATCATTGAAAAACGACAAGTTTCTGTCGAAACTTGTCGTTTTTCTTGGCTGGGATAGCAGGACTCGAACCTGCGGAATGACGGAGTCAGAATCCGTTGCCTTACCAACTTGGCTATATCCCAACGACGCTCAATATTATAACAGATAAAAATTGATTTGTAAAGTAAAATTTTAAGAAATTTGAATTATTTTTATTCGGTTGACAAACATAGAGCTATCGGGTATAATTTATAATAGTATTACTATGTAAATAGGTGATGATTTTGAGAAAAAACAAACGATATATTGCGAAACATGCGCGCAAGCTGGATCGTCCTTCGGGCGCTCTGAAAAGCGGCAGATGGTATCGACGCGCTTGGGGCAAATATCTGATCAGCTTCGGCGTATCGATGCTGACGATTGCCGCCTGCATTCTCTTTGCCTTGTATGGGCCGATCTCGCTGTTCCGCGTAACGCTGATCACCTCGGCGATGACAACGAAGGATCATCAAAGCCTGGCAGAGATCTTTTTCTCCGATGAAACGATCAACTGGGTTTTGGATCATAATAAGGTTGTTGAGCTGGATTCAACGACCGATACCAACGCAATCGATACCTCTCGCGGCGATGGAGAACGGGAGCTGATTAGTATTCACGAGATTTCGGGCGGCTCGATCGCTACCTTGGATTACTATGAAGGCTACGTCATGGAAATTTCCGACCCCGCTTGGGTGCGACTCGGAATTCCGAAGGATTTCGGAACCAAGGGGCAGAAGCTGCCTCGTTTGATTGAATCCTATAATGCGCTTGCCGGTATCAATGCAGGTGGATTTGCCGACATTGGCGGCTTCGGTAACGGCGGTAATGCGGTCGGTATGGTTATGATCGACGGCGTTATGATCAAGAAGCCCTTCACCAAATACGTCAATTTGGTTGGTGTTAACAACGATAACGTGCTTGTGCTCGGTCGCTATAAGGCCAGCGAGCTGGAGTCCTTGGATCTCCGTTGCGCCTGCGAATTCGATCCTTTCTTGATTATCAACGGTGAGCCTGCCGAGATCCGCGGCGACGGCGGCTGGGGCAGCGCTCCCAGAACCGCTATCGGTCAGCGGAAGGACGGAACGATTATCTTCGTTGTAATCGATGGCCGTAATCCTCCCGTGATCGGTGCATCGATGAAGCAATTGCAGGATATTATGATCGAAGAGGGATGCTGGAATGCGGTAAACCTGGATGGCGGCTCTTCCTCTGTTATGTACTATACCGAAAAAGCGGGTAGCACCGAAGAGGGTGTCGGTAGGGTGCTGAATAATCCCAGCGGATCGGATGCCGACGGTATGCGCTTCCTGCCCAATGCGTTCCTGGTGGTAGATCCCGAAACCTATGATCCTCCCACCGATCGCCCGCCTCATAATAAGTAATGATGAAAAAGAGTATCTGCCTCGGCAGATACTCTTTTTTGTTATTCGACAATTCGTCCGTCGGTCGTGACGGTAACCACTTGCCACGGGATGAATTTTTCGCTCGCCTGCAATGCCCGCTTCACGGCGTTTTCCAGCCCGCCACAGCAAGGAACCTCCATTCGCACGATTTTAACGCTTTTTATGTTGTTGTTGCGGATGATCTGCGTCAGCTTCTCGGCGTAATCCCCCTCGTCCAGCTTGGGGCAACCGATCAATGTAATGTGATTGCGGATAAACTCTTCGTGAAAATTACCGTAAGCATACGCGGTGCAATCGGCGGCGATCAAGAGGTTGGCTCCATCGAAATAGGGTGCGTTGATCGGCACCAGCTTGATCTGGCAGGGCCATTGGGAAAGCCTGCTGATTGCTGCGGCCGATTGCGTCGGCACCGCAATTTCCCGTTTGATCGCCTTGCTTTGTGTGCCGGGGCAGCCGCAGGGTAGCTTTACGTCGAATTGCTTCATTTTCGCCTGCCGAACCGCCTCTTCATCGTAGGCGGGCGCTTCCCGCTCTTCGAAGGAAATGGCGTCGGTGGGGCAGGCGGGGAGGCAATCTCCCAAGCCGTCGCAATAATCCTCACGAGTCAGCGTTGCCTTGCCGTTGATCATCTCAATGGCTCCCTCGTGGCAGGCTGCGGCACAAGCACCGCAGCCATTGCATTTATCTTCATCAATCTTTATAATCTTTCGAATCATAGTTGCTCCTCCTTAAAAGCATTTGCCCTTTTGGCAATCCTCGGTTTTGCCGCAACGATAGCAAATCTCGTTGGGGCATTGACCGTCTTCAAAAAAATCGATCAGGTTCTTCGCGGTGGTTTCGGCAATGTTTTCCAGCGCCTCTTCGGTTAAAAAGGCTTGGTGCGAGGTAACGATCACGTTCGGCATCGAGATCAGCCGTGCTAAGGTGTCGTCCTCCATGATGTGCCCTGAATTGTCCTCGAAGAAGAGGTCGGCCTCCTCCTCGTAAACGTCCAAGCAGGCCGCACCAACCTTGCGGGATTTAATGCCGTTCAGCAGCGCCTCGGCATCCACCAGCGAGCCGCGCGAGGTGTTCAGAATGATCACGCCTTGCTTGCATTGCGCCAAGGCCGCTTCGTCGATCAGGTGGTAGGTCTCTTCGGTCAGCGGACAGTGCAGCGAAATGATGTCGCTCTCGGCAAAGATGGTTTTCAGATCCACGTACCGAACAGTATCGCCGTTGTCTAAGCCTTCGGCGGGAAATTTGTCGAACGCCAATACCTTCATTCCGAACCCGCGGCAGATATCGATGAACACACGCCCGATCCGTCCGGTACCGATCACACCGACTGTCTTACCGTGCAGATCAAAGCCTGTTAAGCCCGCCAGGCTGAAGTTGAAATCCCGCGAACGGATGTAGGCCTTGTGAATGCGGCGAATGGAGGTTAGCAGCAATGCCATGGCGTGCTCTGCCACCGCATAGGGGGAATAGGCGGGAACGCGCAAAACGTGAAGCCTGCCAAAGGCGTGCTTGATGTCCACGTTGTTGTAGCCTGCGCATCGCAGCGCCAATACCCGTACCTTCATCTCAACCAACCGATCAATCACGGCCGCATCGACCGTATCATTTACAAAGGCGCAAACACCGTCGTACCCTTGCGCAAGCTCAACGGTATCTTCATTGAGCTTGGTTTCAAAATATTTAAAGGTGATCCCATGCTCCGCTCCGTATTTGTTGAAGCTTGGGCGGTCATAGGGCTTTGCATCGAAAAAAGCAATCTTCATTTGGATTCCTCCTTGATTTTCTGTTTCCATTATAGTATAATGTACCCAATATTTCTGTTGAATTTTCAACAAAAGGGAAGAAAAATGAAAAAATATTTGGAAATCATAAAAAAATGCCCGCTCTTTGCATCGATCGAGGAGCAGGAGCTGTTTCGCTTGCTGGACTGCCTCGGTGCAAAGGTGGAGCATTTTGATAAAAAGTATACGATTATGGCGGAGGGCAACCCTGCCAAATGGATCGGTATCGTTTTGGAGGGCTCGGCGCAGATTTTGCAGATCGATTATTACGGCAATCGCAGCATTCTGAGCGATCTTCAGCCTGCCGAGGTGTTTGCCGAGGCCTTTGCCTGCGCCGAGATCCCGTCGATCCCGGTTACCGTGGTGGCCAATGAGCCCTGCACGGTCATGCTGATCAATAGTGATCATATTCTGCATACCTGCTCCAATCGGTGCGGCTTTCATCAGCAGTTGATTTTCAATTTGATGAAGGATCTGGCAACCAAAACGCTGATTTTCCATCAAAAGCTTGAAATTTTAGCCAAACGAACCACGCGTGATAAGCTGATGACCTACCTGATGCTTTGTGCCAAAAGGGCGGGAGGGAGCAAATTTTTTATTCCCTTCGACCGTCAGGAGCTGGCCGACTACCTGGAGGTCGACCGTAGCGGCCTTTCTGCCGAGATCAGCAAGCTGCGCAAGGAGGGCGTTTTAAAGAGTGATAAAAAGCAATTTGAATTGCTGTAAGAAAAAATGGCAGGTATGAAACCTGCCATTTTTGCGTTTTATAATTTGATGGGTCCGTAGGGGCGAACCTGCAAGACGCAGCTGCTGCCCTCGCCGAAGATGCGGTTCATTTCGGCAACGTAAGCCTCAGCCATGTCGTTGGGCGCGTAGGCCTGAATGGTGCCGCCGAAGCCGCCGCCGTGTACCCGCCATGCACCCTTGCCGCCGAGCATCTTCTGGGTGATGCAGAGGGCTAAGCTGATGGCCTGAGAGGTGGGAGCACGGTCGGAATAGATGTTCTGTAAGTACATATAGGAGGAGGCACCCGAAGCGCAAACGATCTGCTTGAAGGCTTCAAAGTCCTTGCTCTCCAGCGCATCATGCAGGGCATCCACACGATCGTTTTCCAAGAAATAATGGAAGGCGCGGATCAAAGCACGCTCCGAAAGGGTTTCCCGCAGCTCGGGCAGCTTGGCCTCAAATTCCGCTAAGGTTACCTCCCGCAGATATTCCTTGCCGAAGGCCTTGGCAACGCCCTGCATTTCCGACTTGATGGCCACGTAATCGGCGGTCAGATCTGCATGGTCGCTGTGTACGTCGGTAATGACCATGCTGTAACCGGTGGAAGCAAAATCAAAGTGGGTGGGGCGAACGATGGGGTCGGCGGGGTT
Organism: Clostridia bacterium; assembly: GCA_017396865.1. Next base: position 34,100 of record JAFQKO010000076.1, read on the forward strand.
TTCGAAGTCGATGGCGATCATACCGCCGAATGCGCAGGAAAGCTGATCCAAAAGACCACTGGCCTTGCCGAAATAAACGTTTTCTGCGTATTGGGAAATAATGGCCATAACCTTGGGATCCATCTTGCCGTCGTTGTAGAGGTGGTCAAGGATGGCAACCATCGCCACCTCGAAGGCGGCAGAGGAGGAAAGGCCGGAGCCCTTGGAAACGTTGTTGGTGGTGTAGGCGTTGAAGCCGCCGATGTTGAAGCCCAGCTCCTTCATCTTGTTGGCAACGCCCCGCATCAGGCCTGCGGAATCGCCCTTTTCCTCTTCACGCAGAACGGTGTCGGCGGTGTCCACCTCAACAGCAGGAAAGCCGTCGGCCAGAATGCAGATCTTGCCGTCCTCGCGGGGGTCAACAAAGGCCAGCAGATCGAGGGTAATGGAGGCGCCCACCGCCTTGCCCATGTTGTGGTCGGTGTGGTTGCCGCAGATCTCGCTGCGTCCGGGGGCGGAAATGATCATTTTATGTTCGGAACCGAATAATTCGGCAAAGCGTGCGGCGGCTGCGTTGTACCGCGCTTCCTGCATTGCCCATTGGTTTTCGGGATAAAGCTCTTTAGCAAGATTGGGAAAATTCATGGAAGATACTCCTTTGCTGAAATTTAATCGCTAATATTTTAACAAAAAAACAAGTTAAAGTAAAGTATTTCCGAAAATAATGTTTCATTTTTTAAAAAAGTGTGATAAAATAATAGAAAATTTTCCCAACGAGGTGCTTGAAATGAAACGATACATAGAAGGCTTACTGCAATATGCGCTGAAAACCAAGCTGCTGGATCCCCGCGATACCATCTATACCCGTAACCGCCTGCTGGAGCTGTTGGAGCTGGAGGGCTATGATGCCGCCGAGGTAGAGCCTGCCGACTGTGGC